>NZ_JBWKWB010000001.1:321177-554556 GCF_059421985.1 Pseudomonas sp. GW821-FHT02A11 | reverse complement strand
TTCATTCGCGAAACGACGGCACAGGCGACAGAAATGTGTCGGATGTAACGGCGAATCGCGAATGAATTCGCTCCCACAGTGGTTAGTCAGCGTCTGCGAGTGAGCTTACGGCGCAGGATTCGGCTGATCCTTGTGAATCGCCTCGATCCCCGCCAGCACTTCTTCGGACAGCACCAGCTCGGCGCTCGCCAGGTTGCTGTCCAGTTGCTCCAGCGTGGTGGCGCCGATGATGTTGCTGGTGACGAACGCGCGGTTGGTGACGAACGCCAGGGCCATCTGCGCCGGGTCCAGACCGTGCTCGCGAGCCAGCGCCACATAACGGGCGCACGCGGCTTCCGATTGCGGGTTGAAGTAGCGTGTGAAGCGACTGTACAGGCTCAGTCGGCCTTTCGGTGGCCGAGCGCCATTGGCGTATTTACCGGACAACAGGCCAAACGCCATCGGCGAATAGGCCAACAGGCCGCACTGTTCGCGAATCGCGACTTCGGCCAGACCCACCTCGAAGCTGCGGTTAAGCAGGTTATAGGGGTTCTGGATCGACACCGGACGCGTCAGGCTATGGGTGTCGGCCTCGGCCAGGTACCTCATCGTGCCCCAGGCGCTTTCGTTGGACAGGCCCACATGGCGGATCTTGCCAGCCTTGACCTGCTCGTTCAGCGCTTCGAGGGTTTCCAGCAACGGGGTGAACTGCTCCTCGCTGTGGGTGTAGCCCAGCTTGCCGAAGAAATTGGTGCTGCGTTCCGGCCAGTGCAGTTGGTAAAGGTCCAGGTAATCGGTCTGCAGCCGCTTGAGGCTGGCGTCCAGCGCCGCATTGATGTGAGCACGGTTGAATTTCAGCTGGCCGTCGCGGATGTAGTCGATGCCGTTGCCGGGGCCTGCGATCTTGCTGGCCAGGATCCAGTCGGCGCGGTCACCGCTCTTCTTGAACCAGTTGCCAATGATGGTTTCGGTACTGGCGTAGGTTTCTTTCTTGGGCGGGACCGGATACATCTCGGCGGTGTCGATGAAATTGACCCCTGCAGCCTTGGCGCGCTCGATCTGGGCGAAGGCCTCGGACTCGCTGTTTTGCTCGCCCCAGGTCATCGTGCCGAGGCAGATTGCGCTGACATTGAGATCGGTTCTGCCCAGTTTGCGATAGTCCATCTGGCTCTCCTTTTTAAAAGAGCCATAAAAGCAGGTTGAAATTTTTTTCGCAATCTGCATAATTCCGCGTCTCTTTGTCGTGGGAGTGATGCCCCGCGGCGCAAGATACCGCTGCGATCGAACGCGCTGACCCGAGCCCCCTATAGCGTTCGTGCCCGGCGGCCTTTGACTTGTCAAAGACCGTACTAATGAGTATGCTCCGCCGTCTATTTTTCAGGGCGGCCTTTGAGGCTATAAAGAATGAAAACTTTTACCGCTAAACCGGAAACAGTAAAGCGCGACTGGTTCGTCGTCGACGCTGCTGGCCAGACCCTGGGTCGTTTGGCCACCGAAATCGCGAGCCGTCTGCGTGGCAAGCACAAGCCGGAATACACTCCGCACGTTGACACCGGCGACTACATCGTCGTTATCAACGCTGAGCAAATCCGCGTTACCGGTGCCAAGACCTCCGACAAGATCTACTACTCTCACTCCGGTTTCCCGGGCGGGATCAAGTCGATCAACTTTGAAAAGCTGATCGCCAAAGCTCCTGAGCGCGTGATCGAGACCGCGGTCAAAGGCATGCTGCCTAAGAACCCGCTGGGTCGCGACATGTATCGTAAGCTGAAAGTCTATGCGGGCGCTGCACACCCTCATACTGCTCAGCAGCCCCAAGAACTGAAGTTTTAACGGAATAGTTCATTATGTCGGCGACTCAAAATTACGGCACTGGCCGTCGCAAGACCGCAACCGCACGCGTTTTCCTGCGTCCAGGTACCGGTAACATCTCCATCAACAACCGCTCGCTGGATTCGTTCTTCGGCCGCGAAACTGCCCGCATGGTAGTTCGTCAGCCGCTGGAACTGACCGAGACTGTTGAAAAGTTCGACATCTACGTCACCGTCATCGGCGGTGGTGTGAGTGGTCAAGCTGGCGCAATCCGCCACGGTATCACCCGCGCTCTGATGTCCTACGACGAAACCCTGCGCAGCGCTCTGCGCAAAGCAGGCTTCGTGACTCGCGATGCTCGTGAAGTTGAACGTAAGAAAGTCGGTCTGCGTAAAGCGCGTAAGCGTCCGCAGTACTCGAAGCGTTAATTCGCTTTTCGTTCAAAAAGAACGCTCAGTTGCCCCTCGGCACTGGGCGTTTTTTTATGGGCGTCTATTATTGGTTGTGACGACACGAATCGCCCGTGGATGCCTCGTTCCATAAGGCCTCCCAATTTTCGCCTGAAGGCCGTGTCCGCAAGGATTGAAAGGAAGCTCTGACTGCCTTTGGCAGGATGTATCGACAGCTAGAAAATAATTCGAAGTGAAGCCTGACCAAGCGGGCTTCTAAAAGCTGATGGGAGAGCATGGAATGAGCAATGACGGCGTGAATGCAGGCCGGCGTCGGTTCCTCGTTGCTGCCACCTCCGTGGTCGGCGCAGCGGGAGCGGTGGGGGCTGCGATCCCGTTCGTGGGGTCATGGGTTCCCAGTGCCAAGGCCAAAGCGGCTGGCGCCCCCGTCAAGGTCAATATCAGCAAGATCGAGCCGGGTCAGCAGATGATTGCCGAATGGCGCGGCCAGCCAGTCTTCATCGTCCACCGCACGCCGGAAATTCTCACCAATCTGGGCAAGATCACCGCCCAACTCTCCGACCCCGAATCCAAAAACTCCACCCAACCTGCCTACGTGGATCCGGTGGTTCGTTCCATCAAGCCTGAAGTGCTCTTGTTGATCGGGATCTGTACCCACCTGGGCTGTTCGCCCACGTTCCGCCCTGAAGTGGCGCCCGCAGACCTGGGCAAAGACTGGGTGGGCGGATATTTCTGTCCTTGTCACGGCTCTCATTACGACCTGGCCGGGCGCGTCTACAAGGCGCAACCCGCACCCTTGAATCTGCCGGTGCCGCCGCATTCCTACGAGTCGGACTCAATCATCGTCATTGGTGTCGATCAGGAGAAAGCGTAATGAGCAAGTTCATGGACTGGATTGATGCGCGCTTCCCTGCGACCTCCATGTGGGAAGACCATCTCAGCAAGTATTACGCCCCCAAGAACTTCAACTTCTTCTATTTTTTCGGCTCGCTGGCGCTGCTGGTGCTGGTCAATCAGATCGTCACCGGGGTCTGGCTGACGATGAGCTACACGCCCTCGGCGGAGGAGGCGTTCGCGTCGGTCGAGTACATCATGCGTGATGTGGAATACGGTTCGATCCTGCGCCTGCTGCACTCCACGGGCGCCTCGGCGTTCTTCATCGTCGTCTACCTGCACATGTTCCGCGGGCTGCTCTACGGCTCCTATCAGAAGCCCCGGGAGCTGGTGTGGATCTTTGGCATGCTGATCTATCTGGCGCTGATGGCCGAGGCCTTTATGGGGTATCTGCTGCCATGGGGGCAGATGTCGTACTGGGGCGCGCAGGTGATCATCTCGCTGTTCGGCGCGATTCCGGTGATCGGCAATGACCTGACTCAGTGGATCCGCGGTGACTACCTCATTTCGGGCATTACCCTGAACCGCTTCTTCGCCCTGCATGTGGTGGCGCTGCCCATCGTGATTCTCGGGCTGGTGGTGCTGCACGTGCTGGCGCTGCACGAGGTGGGATCGAACAACCCGGACGGCGTCGACATCAAGAAGTACAAGGACGAGAACGGCAAACCGCTGGACGGCATTGGGTTTCATCCGTACTACACGGTCAAGGATATCGTCGGCGTCGTGGTGTTCCTGTTCATTTTCTGTTCGATCGTGTTCTTCTTTCCGGAGATGGGCGGGTATTTCCTCGAGAAGCCCAACTTCGAGCAGGCCAACGCCTTCAAGACCCCCGAGCACATCGCGCCGGTGTGGTACTTCACGCCGTTCTACGCCATCTTGCGGGCGATCCCGGACAAGCTCATGGGGGTCATGGCCATGGGGGCGGCGATCGCGGTGTTGTTCGTGTTGCCGTGGCTGGATCGAAGCCCGGTCAAATCCATGCGTTACAAGGGTTGGCTCAGTCGAATCTGGCTGCTGCTGTTTTGTGTGGCCTTCGTGATTCTGGGGGTTCTGGGGGTTCTGCCGCCCAGCCCTGGACGCGCGTTGCTGTCGCAGGTGTGTACGTTCGTGTACTTCGCCTACTTCATCCTGATGCCGTTCTACACGCGTATGGAGAAGACAAAACCGGTTCCGGAAAGGGTGACTGGCTGATGAAAAAACTATTGGCTGTATTACTCCTTGCGGCGCTGCCTGTGCTGGCGACTGCCGATGAGCATGGCGGGCCTGAACTGGAGAGCATCGACATCGATGTCTCAGACAAGGTGGCCATGCAGGATGGCGCGCGCACCTTCGTCAACTATTGCATGGGTTGTCACAGCGCCAAATTCCAGCGCTACGAGCGGGTCGCGGATGATCTGGGGATTCCCCACGAGCTGATGCTCGACAAGCTGGTGTTCACCGGGGCGAAGATCGGCGATCACATGGTCGCCGGGATGCAGCCTGCCGATGCCAAGACCTGGTTCGGTGCCGCGCCGCCGGATTTGACGCTGGTGGCTCGCGTGCGTGGCACGGACTGGCTGTATGGCTACCTGCGTTCGTTCTATGAGGACCCTGCACGGCCCTGGGGCGTGAACAACAAGGTCTTCCCGAATGTCGGCATGCCCAACGTGCTGGTAGGGCTGCAGGGCCGTCAGGTCATCGGCTGCAAGCAAGTCCAGGCGGTCGAGGATGGCAAGAAGCAGTTCGATCCGCTGACCGGCTCGCCCTTGACCCATGAAGCCTGCGATCAGCTCACCATCGTGCCCAAAACGGGAACCCTGACTGAAGAACAGTTCGATGAGAAAGTGAAGAATCTGGTGACCTTCCTCGCCTACTCGGCGAACCCGGTCAAATTGCAGCACCAGCGCATCGGCACCTACGTGTTGCTGTATCTGGCTGTGCTGTTCATCTTCGCGTACCTGCTCAAACGCGAATACTGGAAGGATGTGCACTGACTCAAAGGCGGTCATGCGGTAGACGAAACGCGCTCTGGAGAGCCTCGTTCGGGTAATGGACGCAGAGCGGGTATAGTGGCGGGCGAAAGATTGCAGAATTTACTTCGCGTAAATGAGCTATCTTGTCGCCCGCGACGAACACCCGCTCACTGTGGATGTTGCCGGAGGCGCCTTCAGGGCGCGTTCGTTTTTCTGCTTTTCGAACATTAACAAGCGAGGAGGATCGCCATGGGCGTGACCAACCGGTTGGCCTGTTACTCCGACCCCGCCGACCACTATTCCCACCGCGTGCGTATTGTGCTCGCCGAGAAAGGTGTCAGCGCCGAGATCATCGATGTTTCCGAGGGTCAGCATTCGGCCAGACTGATCGAGGTGAACCCCTATGGCAGCGTGCCGACCCTGGTCGATCGCGACCTGGCGTTGTACGAGTCGTCAGTGGTCATGGAATACCTGGATGAGCGTTACCCGCATCCGCCCTTACTGCCGGTTTACCCTGTGGCCCGGGCCAATAGCCGTCTGCTGATGCATCGCATCCAGCGTGACTGGTGCGCCCTGGTGGATGTCATTCTGGATGCGCGCAGCAAAGAGGCTGCTCGGGTTCAGGCGCGCAAGGAATTGCGCGAAAGTCTGACCGGCGTCTCGGCGCTGTTTGCGGAAAAGCCATTTTTCCTCAGTGACGAGCAAAGTCTGGTCGACTGCTGTCTATTGCCCGTACTCTGGCGCCTGCCAGTTCTGGGTATCGAGTTGCCGCGGCCTGCCAAGCCGCTGCTTGATTATATGGAGCGTCAGTTCGCTCGTGAGGCATTCCAGGCAAGTCTGTCTGCTGCCGAACGCGACATGCGCTAAGGCTTAAGGAACCGTTCGATGAACTCCAGTCGCCCCTACCTGATCCGCGCTCTCTACGAGTGGATCGTGGATAACGATTGCACGCCGCACATTCTGGTCAACGCTGAATACCCGGCGGTACAAGTCCCGCAAGGCTTCGCCAACGACGGGCAGATCGTGCTCAACATCTCGCCAAGCGCCGTGCGTCATCTGCACATGGACAACGACGCGGTGAGCTTCGAGGGCCGCTTTGGTGGCGTGCCCCACAGCCTGTACGTGCCTGTTGCTGCGGTCATGGGCATTTATGCTCGTGAGAACGGCCAGGGCATGGTCTTCGATCTGGAGCCCGCAGTGGACGATGATGAAGACCTGGATGTCGATGACGACATGCCGCCGCCGGACGACGAGCCACCACGCCCAACGGGCCGGCCGAGTCTGAAAGTGGTCAAGTGACTGGCTGAGCGGCATTAAAAAAGGCGATCCCGAGGGATCGCCTTTTTTGTGTATCTGGCCTTTGCGGCTGTAACACTGTGGGAGCGAATTCATTCGCCAGAGGGCGTCATTGCCAACACGGCTTCATCGTCTGTACTGGCGTCTCGCGAATGAATTCGCTCCCACAGGTTGATCGTGCGCAACGGTTTTAATCGATGTACTCAAACAGCTTCACAATCTTCTGCACGCCGCCGACGCCTTGAACCAGGTTGGTCGCGCGGTTGGCTTCTGCCTGAGTCAGCAGGCCGAGCAGGTAGACGATGCCGTTCTCGGTCACCACCTTGATGCGCGAACCTGGAATGGCGCTGTCAGTGAGCATCTCGGTCTTGATCTTGCTGGTCAGCCAGGCATCGTTGCTGCGGGCCAGCATCGAGGAGGGCGCGATGACCTGCAGTTCGTTGTTGACCTTTTTCACCTTCTGTACCTGGCCTGCAGTCTGCTCGGCCAGTTGCTTGAGGTCGGCGCGCGGGGTCTGGCCGGCCAGCAGAACGACGCCGTTGAAGCTGGTGACGACGATGTGCGAGTTGTTGTCCAGATCAGGGCTGGCCTTGGCGATGTTGACCGCAACCTTGGTTTCGATCAGTGAGTCATCGATCTTGCTGCCCAGTGTGCGGGTGCCGCGATCGTCGTCGATCGGTGCTTCGCGGCTGGCGTTGACCACCGAGCTGCATCCGCTGATGCCCAGGCAGAGCGTCAGAGCCAGCAGGCTGAAACGTTTGGATATCATTCTTCACTCCCGAACAATTGGCTGTCGATCAAGTCGCAAAGGCAATGGATCGACAGCAGGTGGACTTCCTGGATGCGAGCGGTGACCTTGGCCGGGACGCGAATCTCCACGTCCTCCGGCAACAGCAGCGACGCAACGTCACCCCCGTCGCGGCCGGTCAGGGCTACGACAATCATTTCCCGATCATGTGCGGCCTGGATGGCCTGAATGATGTTGGCCGAGTTGCCACTGGTGGAAATCGCCAGCAACACATCGCCTGGCTGGCCCAGGGCGCGGATCTGCTTGGAAAAGATTTCGTTGTAGCTGTAGTCGTTGGCGATCGAAGTGATCGTCGAAGTATCGGTGGTCAGCGCGATGGCGGGCAGGCTCGGTCGTTCGCGCTCGAAGCGGTTGAGCAGCTCGGACGAGAAGTGTTGGGCGTCGCCGGCCGATCCGCCGTTGCCGCAGGCGAGCATTTTGCCTTCGTTGAGCAGGGCATTGACCATCACCTGGCTGGCTTGCTCGATGTAGGGTGCAAGAACGTCCATCGCCTGTTGCTTGGTATCGATGCTGGCCTGAAAGAGCTGGCGAATTCGGGATTGCATGTCCATCTATGAAAACCTTAATAGGTGCGGCTGATCGGGCGAGACCTGAGACAGGTCATCGGCTTCCCGGCACAAAACTGTGCAGCCCGCAAAGCAAAAAGCAAAAAAACTATGGAGAGAAGTGGCGCGGCGAACGTGCTGGTGCAGCGATGCAATCGACGACTTCAACTCTCGAAGGCATGTTGCAGCCAGTTCAGCGCAGGTGCCGCGCCCGGGTCGCCATTGATCGCCACGACATCGAAACGGCAGGGGCAATCAGACCATTTCGACTCGCTCTGCAAGAACCACTGTGCGGCCAGGATGAGCTTTTCCTGCTTGCGCAAATCGACGCTTTCCAGTGCGCCACCCCATCCGGCGTGGCGCCTATAGCGAACTTCGACGAATACTACTGTATCGCCGTCGAGCATGACCAGATCAAGCTCGCCGCGTTTGCATGACCAGTTCTGCGTGATCAGTTGCAAACCCTGCTGTTGCAAGTGCCGCAGGGCGCAGGCCTCAGCCTCCTGCCCTGCGGTTTTTCGCGTGTTGCCTGGGGTCAAGGCGCGGTGTCCGGCAGGCGTTGAACCTTGCCGTCGACGAATTGGGCCCAAGGCAGCTGACGCTCGATGCGTTGACCCTGACCGATGGCCAGGCTGCCCGAAAGGCCGTCGATACGGCTTTCAGGCAGGGTCTTGAGTTGGGTCAGGCGCGGTGCCAGGCGATAGGCGTCGATGCCCATGGCGTACAGGCGACCCAGGCTGCCGGCGGCTTGTGGCCACTGAGTGGTCACTTGCTGGCGCAGCGGGTCGGTGGCGTTCAGCAGCCAAGGGGTTTCGCAGAAACGTACACCGGCCAGGTCGTTGTACATCGCCTGATCGCCACTGTTGGTGAACAGGTGCGAGGTGGCGTAGACCGGCACGTCGCCCGCGTACTGGAAGACCATGGTCGGTTTGATTTGTTGAGCCTGCTGCGGCGTGGCGGCCAGGAACATGAAATCGACGTCCTGGCGGCGGGTCGGCTGGGCTGCGGCCTGAGCACCGGTGGTGCTTTGCAGGCGTTGAGCGCGACCTTCGCTGTTACGCAGCTGGAACAGATCGGCAACCTGTTGCGCCAGTTGTACCGGTTGATCGATACGCTCTACACCCAGCAGGTTGCCGCCCTTGGCTTGCCAGCTCTGACGGAATGCATCCAGCACGCGATCGCCCCATTCGCCTTTCGGCACCATGGCCACGGCGCTGCGCTTGCCATCGGCCCAGGCGCGACGAGCGACTTCACGAGCTTCGTCTTCAGCGGCCAAGCCAAACTGGAACAGCTCGGCAGGGCCTTGCGCGGTGGCGTCGCTGTAGTTCAGCGCCAGCGTGGTGATCGGCAATTGCGGATGAGCACTCAGCTGTTTGACCAGCGGTTTTTCCAGCGGGCCGACGACCATCTGGATGCCGGCGGCCTTGGCCTGGGCGTAGAAGGCGTCCATCGAGGTCACGCGGGAGCTGTCGAACACTTCAATGGCAGGGGGCTTCTGGCCGGCCTGTTGCGCTTGATAATGCGCGGCCATGAAGCCGTCACGCAGGGCGCGAGCGACAGAGGCCAGCGGGCCGTCTTGTGGCAGCAGCAGGGCGATCTTGGTCAGCGGCTGGCTTTTCAGTTCGCGCAGTTGAGCAAGGGAGGTCGGCAGTTGACGAGCAGCAGGGTGCTGCGGGTTCTGTGCTTTCCAGTTGTCGATGGCGGCTTGTTGCTGCTCGAGCGTGCCAGCGCCTTTGACGGCGCGAGCGAGGCTCAGCCAGCCACCCATGTCGTCGTTGGCGTTGCTTTGCAGCTGCTCGGGTGGCAGGGCTGCGACCAGCGTCCAGATGGCGTCATTGTTGGCGCTCAAGGCGTCGCCTTGCAGCAGTGGGCCCATGAACACGCGCTCGCTGGCGGCGGCGAGGGTCTGGCCATCGGCTTCCAGAGCGCGGGCGCGAACGGTGTGGGTGCGGGTCTGCAGGTCAATCGGCATTTCAGCCAGATGCTGCAGGCTTGGGTGGTTCAATGCCGTCAGCGCGGCTTTTGGCTGGCTGCGACCCAGCGCCAGTTCGGCAGACAGAGTGTTGGCGTAGATCTGCTTGTCAGTCTTGAGCTGATCCATCTGGACCTGCTCAAGAATGCTGGCAGCGCGGCCGGGGTTGTTCTGGCGTGCAGCCAGGTCGGCAGCGGTCAGGCGCAGCAACGCGGCCTGATCCGGCGTCTTGGCGGCCGCAGCTTGTTCGAGCAGTTGCTCGATGCTGGCGTCAGGGGTGCGTGGCAGTTCGCCAAGACTGGAGGAGGGCGAACCGGCACAGGCGGCCAACAAGGCAGCCAGGCAGAGGGCAGAGAACAGCCGCAGGCAAGCGATCATGTATATGTTCCTGATACTCGAGCAAATAAGCGTGGAATTGTACCCAAGCACTGGCCGGGGCGCGATGTTGTAGGCGTTAAAGCTGCGATACGGGTCGCCTTGAAGCGCAAACAGGTGTTTCGGTCAGTGGCTTTCCCTGTTCTCTTGCAATGGCTGCGGCAGCTGAATGAATCTGTCGGCCCATTTTCCAATCTCCCTGATTCTGTCGCCTTAACCTGTACAATGCGGGCTTTAACCAGACATGAGGTGTGCGCTTTGACTGCTCCGGGTGCTTTGAATTCCACTACAGGCGCGCTTTATGTGGTGGCCACGCCAATCGGCAACCTGGATGACATGAGTGTGCGTGCCTTGAAGGTGTTGCGCGAGGTTTCATTGATTGCTGCTGAGGATACGCGGCATTCATTACGGCTTATGCAGCATTTCGGCATCGCCACGCCGCTGGCGGCCTGCCACGAACACAACGAGCGGGACGAAGGCAGTCGCTTCATCGCGCGGCTGCAGGCTGGCGATAACGTCGCGCTGATTTCCGATGCGGGCACGCCGCTGATTTCTGATCCGGGTTATCACCTGGTGCGTCAGGCGCGGGCCGCGGGCATTCAGGTGATTCCGGTTCCAGGTGCCTGTGCGCTGATCGCAGCGTTGTCGGCGGCGGGACTGCCGTCGGACCGTTTTATCTTCGAAGGCTTTCTTCCGGCCAAATCGGTTGGGCGAAAGGTGCGCCTTGAGTTGCTCAAGGAAGAACCGCGCACGGTCATCTTTTATGAAGCACCGCACCGGATTCTCGAATGCCTGCAGGATTTGGAAGAGATCTTCGGTGCTGACCGCCCGGCCGTGCTGGGACGTGAACTGACCAAGACGTTCGAAACCTTGAAAGGCCTGCCATTGGGTGAGTTGCGCGCGTTCGTCGAAGGCGACAGCAATCAGCAGCGCGGTGAATGCGTGGTGCTGGTCGCGGGCTGGAGCGAGCCTGAAGGCGAGGATGCGATTGGTGCCGAAGCTCGCCGCGTGCTGGATCTGCTTTTGGAGGAGATGCCGCTCAAACGTGCCGCGGCGCTGGCGGCGGAGATCACCGGGGTGCGCAAGAATCTGCTGTATCAGGTCGCCCTGGAGAAGCAGAAAGGCGAGTGACCGGTGCCCTTCGGCCCGTCGTATAAATGTGCGAGGGGCTTATTAAAGCTTGTTCTTGCGCCAGCCAGCCATTAACCTTGGCGGCGGAGAGTCGATTGGACAGTCGCTGCCTTTCATTGTTCCGCAATGAAGGGGGGAGGAAAGTCCGGGCTCCATAGGGCGGAGTGCCAGGTAACGCCTGGGGGGCGCGAGCCTACGGAAAGTGCCACAGAAAATAACCGCCTAAGCACTTCGGTGCCGGTAAGGGTGAAAAGGTGCGGTAAGAGCGCACCGCACGTCTGGCAACAGTTCGTGGCTAGGTAAACCCCACTCGGAGCAAGACCAAATAGGGTTCCAAGGCGTGGCCCGCGCTGGAACCGGGTAGGTTGCTAAAGATGTCCAGCGATGGCCATCGTAGAGGAATGACTGTCCTCGACAGAACCCGGCTTACAGATCGACTCTCCACCTTTCCCACCTCTGCTTTTTCCTCGTACAACCCCTCGTCGTAATACCGAAAAAATCTTAAACCTCACAAATTACTTTAACTTCGAACCTCATCTTTTTGAGTTCCAACGGATTTATCCGTAGGAATCGTCCGAAATTTCCCCGAAGTTCTCTGTTACCTCTCCTAAATCTCCGTCCTGTAAGGGTTTTCCTTAAGAAGTCGCCTTGACGGTGTGGTGGGCGGATTCCTATAGTGTGCGCGAGTGGCGGAAAGTGGCGTGAAGTGGGTTTTTTGAGCGCAAAAAGATAATATTCGGAGAAAGCGCCTGTGTTCCGTGGTGCAAACGCAATCAATCTCGACGCAAAGGGCCGTCTCGCTATGCCGAGCCGGTACCGTGACGAGCTTGATTCGCGTAGTGCCGGCCAATTGATCGTGACCATTGATACCGTCGACCCATGCTTGTGCATCTATCCGCTCCCGGAATGGGAATTGATCGAAGCCAAATTGCGTGAGTTGGCGACATTTCGTGAAGAAAACCGTCGCCTGCAGCGATTGTTGATCGGTAACGCAGTAGATCTGGAACTCGATGGCAGTGGACGTTTCCTGGTGCCACCTCGTTTGCGCGAGTACGCCAAGCTCGATAAGCGTGTGATGCTGGTAGGCCAGCTCAATAAGTTTCAACTGTGGGATGAGGACGCCTGGAACGCACTTGCTGATGCTGACCTTGCGGCCATTCAAAAACCGGGCGCGATGCCCGATGAACTGCGTGATTTGATCCTGTGACTATGAATAGCGGCTTTACCCACATCACCGTACTGCTCGAAGAAGCCGTCGAGGCTCTCGCGGTGCGCGCCGATGGCTGCTATATGGATGGCACATTCGGGCGGGGCGGACATAGCCGGCTCATTTTGCAGAACCTGGGGCCGGATGGCCGACTTCTCGGGTTCGATAAAGATCCTCAAGCGATTGCCACCGGGCAAGCGCTGGCGGCCGAAGACGGCCGCTTTGTCATTGTGCAGCGCAGCTTTGCCGAGTTGGGTGCCGAGGCTCTGGAGCGCGGCATTGACGGAAAAGTCAGCGGCATCCTGCTGGACCTTGGCGTCTCCTCGCCACAGCTGGACGACCCTGAGCGTGGCTTCAGTTTCATGAATGACGGCCCGCTCGACATGCGCATGGACCCGTCCCGCGGTGTCAGCGCGGCCGAGTTCGTCAACACCGCCCCCGCCGAAGAAATCGCCCGCGTGTTCAAGGAATATGGCGAAGAGCGCTTTGCCAAGCGCATGGCAGGGGCTGTGGTGGCACGTCGCGAAACACAACCGTTCGAGCGCACGGGTGACCTGGCCGAAGTGCTCAAGGTCGCCAACCCCGCGTGGGAAAAGGGCAAGAACCCGGCAACTCGCGCCTTCCAGGGGCTGCGCATACACGTCAACAACGAGCTGGGCGATCTGGAAGCCGGCCTTGAGGCGGCTCTGGACGCTCTGGAAGTGGGCGGCCGTCTGGCAGTCATCAGTTTCCACTCGCTCGAAGACCGCATCGTCAAGCTGTTCATGCGCAAGCTGGTCAAGGGTGAGGCAGACAACATGCCGCGCAACCTGCCGATCCGGCATCAGGCGTTCGAGCCGCGCATCAAACTGATCGGCAAGGCGCAGTTCGCTTCTGACGAAGAAACCCGCGCCAATCCTCGCTCGCGCAGTGCCGTGATGCGTGTTGCGGAGAAACTCCGGTGAGCCGCGGTTTCTTCAAACCTTTGCCGGGCGGCAGCTTCTTCATGTTGATGCTGTTCATTGCCGTCCTTGTGTCGGCAATCGCCGTTTCCTACAGCGCGCACTGGAACCGTCAGCTGCTGAACTCGCTGTACGCCGAACTCAGCGTGCGCGACAAGGCGCAGGCCGAGTGGGGCCGTCTGATTCTTGAACAAAGCACCTGGACGGCCCATAGCCGCATCGAGGCCCTGGCGACCGAGCAATTGAAAATGCGTATTCCGAACGCCGCCGATATTCGGATG
Organism: Pseudomonas sp. GW821-FHT02A11; assembly: GCF_059421985.1. Taxonomy (NCBI): domain Bacteria; kingdom Pseudomonadati; phylum Pseudomonadota; class Gammaproteobacteria; order Pseudomonadales; family Pseudomonadaceae; genus Pseudomonas; species Pseudomonas sp. GW821-FHT02A11. The sequence continues at coordinate 540,953 of NZ_JBWKWB010000001.1, read as the reverse complement.
GTGTCGCCATGATGAAACTCGAAGGGGCACTCTATCCTTGGCGGTTCCGCGTCGTGGTCGGCCTGTTGTCGGTCATGGTGCTGGCGATTTCCTACCGTATTGTCGACCTGCAGGTCATCGACCATCGTTTCCTGATTGAGCAGGGCGACGCACGCAGCCTGCGTAACGTCTCTATTCCCGCGCACCGTGGTCTGATCACTGACCGTAACGGCGAGCCTTTGGCCGTGAGTACACCGGTCACCACCATCTGGGCCAACCCCTCCGAGATGCAGGCCGACAAGAGCAAGTGGCCGCAGCTGGCACAAGCCCTGGGGCAAGATCCGAAGGCCATGGCCGATCGTCTGAACGAACAGGCCAGTAAGGAATTCATCTATCTGGTGCGCGGCCTGACCCCGGAGCAGGGCCAGTCGGTGCTCGACCTGAAAGTGCCAGGCGTCTACGGCAAGGAGGAATTCCGTCGTTTCTACCCGGCAGGTGATGTCACTGCGCACATGGTGGGCTTCACTGACCTGGACGACCACGGTCGCGAAGGGGTCGAGCTGGCCTATGACGACTGGCTCGCCGGGGTCCCGGGTCGGCGGCAAGTGATCAAGGATCGGCGCGGTCGCCTGATCAAAGACCTTCAAGTGAAGAAAAACGCCAAGGCCGGGAAGACCTTGGCTTTGTCTATTGATCTGCGCCTGCAATATCTGGCGACCCGCGAGCTGCGCAACGCGATTCAGGAAAACGACGCCAAGGCCGGCAGCCTGGTGATCATGGACGTGAAGACGGGCGAAGTGCTGGCGATGGTCAACCAGCCGACCTACAACCCGAACAACCGCCGCACCATGGTCCCGGCCGCGATGCGTAACCGCGCGATCATTGACGTGTTCGAGCCGGGCTCGACCATGAAGCCGATCTCCATGACCGCCGCCCTGGACAGCGGCCGCTGGAAACCCAGCGACAAGGTCGAGGTGTATCCGGGCACCCTGCAGATCGGCAAATACACCATTCGTGACGTGACCAAGACCGAAGGGCCGATCCTCGACCTGACTGGCATCCTGATCAATTCCAGTAACGTCGGCATGAGTAAAGTCGCGTTCGATGTTGGCGGTGAGGCGATTTTCCGCGCGATGCAGCGCGTGGGCCTGGGGCAGTACACCGGCCTCGGCTTTCCGGGCGAGCGCGTGGGCAACCTGCCGAATTACCGCGAGTGGCGTAAAGCCGAGACCGCAACGCTGTCCTACGGCTACGGCCTGTCGGTGACGGCGCTGCAGCTGGTTCATGCCTACTCGGCGCTGGCCAACAACGGCAAGATTGTCCCGCTGACCATTCTGAAAACCGACAAGCCGTCCGAGTCCAGTCAGGCGATTCCTGAAGCGACCGCGAAAACCCTGCAAGGCATGCTGCAGCAGGTGATCGAAGACCCGCGCGGCGTCTACCGTGCCCGTGTGCCGTCGTATCACGTGGCCGGCAAGTCGGGTACGGCGCGTAAAACGTCGGTCGGCACCAAGGGCTACGCCGAGAACTCCTACCGCTCGCTGTTCGCAGGCTTCGGCCCAATGAGCAACCCGCGTTACGCTATCGTGGTGGTCATCGATGAGCCGAGCAAAGGCGGCTACTTCGGTGGTCTGGTATCTGCGCCAGTGTTCAGCAAGGTGATGTCGGGCACGTTGCGCCTGATGAATGTGCGCCCGGACAACCTCGCGCCGATCCCGCCGGAACAACAAGCCAACGCGGCGCCGCTGGTCGTCCCTGTTAAAGGAGGGCGCGGCTGATGTCCTTCAATTTGAGCAAGATCTTCGCCCAGAGCGACCGTGACCTGTTGATTCGTGAACTGACCCTGGACAGCCGCAAGGTGCGTCCGGGGGATTTGTTCCTGGCGATTCCAGGTCTGAAGGTCGACGGTCGCGATCACATCACCGACGCCATTGCCCACGGCGCTGCCGCTGTGGCCTATGAGGTCGAAGGCGCCAAGGTGCTGCCCATCACCGACATCCCGATGATTCCGGTGAAAGGGCTGGCTGCGCAGCTGTCCGACATTGCTGGCCGTTTTTACGGTGATCCGAGCCGCAGCATGAACCTGGTGGGTGTCACGGGCACCAACGGCAAGACCAGCGTCACCCAGCTGATCGTTCAGGCGCTCGACAAGCTGGGCGAGCATTGCGGTCTGATCGGCACCCTGGGCACCGGCTTCTATAGCGAGCTGAAAAGCGGGATTCACACCACGCCCGATCCGATTTCCGTGCAGTCGACCATTTACGACCTGAAAAAGGCCGGGGCCAAGGCCATCGCCATGGAAGTGTCGTCCCATGGTCTGGATCAGGGCCGCGTGACGGCGCTGGCGTTCGACGTGGCAGTGATGACCAACCTGTCCCGCGATCATCTGGACTACCACGGCACCATGGAGGCCTACGGCGCGGCCAAGGCCAAGCTGTTCGCCTGGAATGACCTGCGCTGCCGCGTGATCAACGTTGACGACGAGTTCGGTCGCCAGCTGGCGGCCCGTCTGCACGATTCGCGCCTGATCACCTACAGCCAGGAAGACAGCAGCGCCTATCTGTTCTGCCGCGACGCGCAGTTCGATGACGATGGCGTGCGCGCCACGCTGGTGACGCCTCAGGGCGATCACGTCTTGCGCAGCAGCCTGCTGGGCCGTTTCAACCTGAGCAACGTGCTGGCTGCGGTCGGTGCGCTGATGGGGCTGGACTACCCGCTGGACGAAATTCTTAAAGTACTGCCGGGCCTCGAAGGCCCGGTCGGGCGTATGCAGCGTCTGGGCGGCGGCAAGCGTCCTCTGGTGGTGGTCGATTACGCCCACACCCCGGACGCGCTGGAAAAAGTGCTGCTGGCATTGCGCCCGCATGCCAAAGGCCAACTGACCTGCCTGTTCGGTTGCGGCGGCGATCGCGATCGCGGCAAGCGCCCGCTGATGGCCGAAGTGGTCGAGCGTCTGGCGGACAAGGTGCTGGTCACTGATGACAACCCACGTACCGAAGATGCGGCACGCATTTTCGACGACATCCGCGCAGGTTTCGCTGCTGTGGATAACGTCGCGTTCGTCGCCGGTCGCGGTCAGGCCATCGCCCAGATCATCGCTCAGGCCGATGCCGCCGACGTGATCGTGCTGGCCGGCAAGGGTCACGAGGACTACCAGGAAATCGACGGCGAGCGCCACCCGTTTTCCGATCTTGAAGAAGCCGCCAAGGCACTGGACGCATGGGGGGCTGCACATGATTAAGCCGCTTTCATTCAGCGAACTGTTGCTGCCGCTCGATGCGCGTCGCGTCGGCGAAGATGCACGCTTCACCGGTGTCAGCATCGACAGCCGTGCAATCAATCCGGGGCAGTTGTTCGTGGCGCTCACCGGTCCGCGTTTCGACGGCCATGATTATCTCGACCAGGTGGCTGCCAAAGGCGCGGTCGGGGCATTGGTCGAGCGCGAAATGCCTGGCAGTGGCCTACCGCAACTGATTGTCGGCGACACCCGCAAGGCGTTGGCACAACTGGGTGCGCTGAACCGCAATGCCTTTATCGACAAGCCTGTGGCCGCGATTACCGGTTCCAGCGGCAAGACCACGGTCAAGGAAATGCTCGCCAGCATCCTGCGCACTCGTGGTCCCGTGTTGGCGACTCGCGGAAACCTGAACAACGAACTCGGCGTTCCATTGACCCTGCTCGAACTGGCTCCGGCATTCGACGCGGCGGTGATCGAACTGGGCGCGTCGCGCATCGGCGAAATCGCCTTCACCGTCAGCCTCACCAAGCCCCATGTCGTTGTGCTGACCAACGCCGGCACCGCTCATGTAGGCGAGTTCGGCGGCCCCGAGAAAATCGTCGAGGCTAAGGGCGAAATCATCGAAGGTCTCGACAGCCGTGGTATCGCGGTTCTGAATCGCGACGACAAGGCGTTCGATATCTGGGTCGCGCGCGCGAACGGTCGTAAGGTCCTGAGCTTCTCCCGTGGGAACAGCGAAGCCGATTTCTACGCCACCGACCTGGGCATCGATGCTCGCGGCTGCCCGACCTTCACATTGAACGGTCCAAGCGGTTCGGCCCAAGTGCAACTGAATCTGCTGGGCGCGCACAACGTCGCCAACGCGCTGGCCGCTGCCGCTGCGGCGTTCGCGCTGGATGTGTCGCTGCCGGGCATCGTGACCGGACTGAACAGCGTTCAGCCGGTGAAAGGGCGGACGGTTGCGCAACTGGCGACCAACGGCATGCGCGTGATCGACGATACCTACAACGCCAACCCGACTTCCGTCGCGGCAGCCACCGATATTCTTGCCGGCTTCGCAGGCCGCAAGGTCTTGGTACTGGGCGATATCGGCGAGCTGGGTGACTGGGCGGAGCAGGGCCATCGCGATGTCGGCGCGTATGCCGTAGGCAAAGTCGATGCGCTATATGCCGTTGGTCCACTGATGGCCCATGCCGTCAAAGCTTTCGGGCAGGATGCGCGCCATTTTGCCAATCAGGCTGACCTGATCGAGGCGCTTGGCGCCGAGCAAGACAAAAACACCACCATTTTGATCAAAGGTTCTCGCAGTGCCGCGATGGAAAATATCGTCGCGGCCCTGTGTGGAGTCAGCTTGGAGAAACATTAATGCTGCTGCTGCTGGCCGAGTATCTGCAACAGTTCTACAAAGGCTTCGCGGTCTTCCAGTACCTGACCCTGCGCGGGATTCTTGGCGTGCTCACGGCACTGTCGCTCTCGCTTTGCCTCGGTCCATGGATGATCCGTGCCCTGCAGAACAAACAGATCGGCCAATCCGTCCGCAACGACGGCCCTCAATCCCATCTGTCCAAATCCGGCACCCCGACCATGGGCGGTGCGCTGATTCTGTCCGCCATCGGTATCGCGACCCTACTGTGGGCTGACCTGACCAACCGCTACGTGTGGGTGGTACTGATTGTCACGTTGCTGTTCGGCGGCATCGGCTGGGTCGACGACTATCGCAAGGTCATCGAGAAGAACTCCAAAGGCCTGCCAAGCCGCTGGAAATACTTCTGGCAGTCGGTGTTCGGCCTGGGCGCTGCGATCTTCCTTTATATGACTGCGCAATCGCCGGTGGAAACCACGCTGCTGATCCCGATGCTCAAAGACTTCAGCATTCCGCTGGGCATTGGCTTCGTGATCCTGACCTACTTCGTGATCGTCGGCTCCAGCAACGCGGTCAACCTGACCGATGGCCTCGACGGCCTGGCGATCATGCCAACCGTGATGGTCGGCGGCGCGCTGGGCATCTTCTGCTACCTGTCGGGTAACGTGAAATTCGCCGAGTACCTGCTCATTCCATACGTGCCGGGCGCGGGCGAGCTGATCGTTTTCTGCGGCGCGTTGATCGGTGCGGGGCTGGGTTTTCTCTGGTTCAACACCTACCCGGCGCAAGTCTTCATGGGCGACGTGGGCGCACTGGCGCTGGGCGCGGCCCTGGGCACCATCGCCGTGATCGTGCGTCAGGAAATCGTCCTGTTCATCATGGGCGGCGTGTTCGTGATGGAGACCCTGTCAGTCGTCATTCAGGTTGCATCGTTTAAGTTAACCGGCCGCCGCGTTTTCCGTATGGCACCGATCCATCACCACTTTGAACTCAAAGGCTGGCCCGAGCCGCGGGTGATCGTCCGCTTCTGGATCATCACCGTGATTCTCGTGCTGATCGGCCTTGCCACGTTGAAACTGAGGTAAGACAGAGTGTCACTGATCGCTTCTTCTCACTTCCGCATCGTTGTCGGCCTCGGCAAGAGCGGCATGTCCCTGGTTCGCTTTCTGGCGAACCGGGGCGTGGCGTTTGCTGTGGCCGATACGCGGGAGAATCCTCCGGAACTGGCGACCTTGCGTCGCGACTACCCGCAGGTGGAAGTGCGTTGTGGTGAGCTGGACGTCGAATTCCTCTGCCGCGCCGATGAATTGTACGTGAGCCCCGGCCTTGCCTTGGCGACCCCTGCACTGCAGCAGGCGGCAGCCCGTGGCGTGAAGCTGTCCGGCGACATCGAGCTGTTTGCGCGTAACGTGAAAGCACCCATCGTCGCCATCAGCGGCTCCAACGCGAAAAGCACCGTCACCACGTTGGTGGGCGAGATGGCTGCAGCCGCTGGCAAGCGCGTGGCGGTCGGCGGCAACCTCGGTACTCCCGCGCTGGACTTGCTCAGAGACGACATCGAGCTGTACGTGATGGAACTGTCGAGCTTCCAGCTGGAAACCACCGATCACCTCGGCGCTGCAGTCGCCACCGTGCTCAACGTCAGCGAAGACCACATGGACCGCTACAGCGGCCTGCCGGCTTATCACCTGGCCAAGCACCGAATCTTCCGAGGCGCGCGTCAGGTGGTGGTCAATCGTCAGGATGCCCTGTCGCGCCCCTTGATCGGGGAAGGCGTGCCGTGCTGGACCTTCGGTCTGAACAAGCCTGACATCAACGGCTTCGGTCTGCGAGAAGAGAACGGCGAGAAGTACCTGGCGTTCCAGTTCCAGAATCTTATGCCGGCCAGCGAGCTGAAAATTCGCGGCGCGCACAATCAGTCCAACGCCCTGGCTGCGCTGGCGCTGGGCCACGCAGCGGGTCTGCCATTCGAGCCGATGCTCGAGGCGCTGCGCAACTTCGCAGGGCTGGTGCACCGTTGCCAGTGGGTTCGCGAGCGTCAGGGCGTCAGCTATTACGACGACTCCAAGGCCACCAACGTCGGTGCAGCGTTGGCTGCCATCGAAGGCTTGGGTGCCGATATCAACGGCAAGCTGGTGCTGATCGCCGGCGGCGATGGCAAGGGTGCGGATTTCTCTGCACTCAAGGCGCCGGTCGCCACTCACTGCCGCGCGGTCGTGTTGCTGGGGCGTGACGCTGAACTGCTCGCCGCGACCTTCGGCGATTCGGTCCCCCTGATTCGCGTCAAGACATTGGAAGAAGCTGTGCAACGTGCTGCCGAAATGGCTCAGGAAGGGGACGCCGTGTTGCTGTCCCCGGCCTGCGCAAGCCTGGATATGTTCAAGAATTTCGAAGAGCGCGGACGTCTGTTCGCCCAGGCCGTGGGGGACTTGTCATGATCTTTGGCGTGATCAAGCCTTACCCGTCGCCGATCATCAGTGGCCGTGGCGTCGACGTCGACTTCCCGATGCTCGCTGGCTGCCTGGCGTTGCTGGGTCTGGGCTTGGTGATGATCACTTCCGCATCGTCGGAAGTGGCCGCCGTGCAGTCGGGCAACGCGCTGTACATGATGACCCGTCACCTCATCTATCTGGTGCTGGGCCTGGGCGCCTGTGTGGCCACCATGATGATTCCGGTCGCGACCTGGCAGCGTCTGGGCTGGCTGATGCTGATCGGCGCCTTCGGTTTGCTGGTCATGGTGATCGTGCCCGGCATCGGGCGCGAGGTGAACGGTTCGATGCGCTGGATCGGTTTCGGCATGTTCAACGTGCAGCCGTCGGAAATCGCCAAGGTGTTCGTGGTGATCTTCCTCGCCGGCTACCTGATCCGTCGTCAGCAGGAAGTGCGCGAAAGCTGGATGGGGTTCTTCAAGCCATTCATCGTGCTGCTGCCCATGGCCGGTCTTTTGCTGATGGAGCCTGACTTCGGCGCCACCGTCGTGATGATGGGCTCGGCGGCAGCGATGCTGTTCCTGGGCGGCGTCGGTCTGTTCCGTTTCAGTCTGATGGTGGCCTTGGCGGTCGGCGCGGTGTTCGTGCTCGTACAAGCCCAGCCCTACCGGATGGCGCGTTTGATCACCTTTACCGACCCGTGGTCCGATCAGTTCGGTTCCGGCTACCAGCTGACTCAAGCACTCATCGCGTTTGGTCGCGGCGAGTGGTTTGGCGTCGGCCTGGGCAACAGCGTGCAGAAGCAGTTCTACCTGCCGGAGGCGCACACCGACTTCGTGTTCTCGGTATTGGCCGAAGAGCTGGGTGTCGTGGGTTCGCTGGCCACCGTTGCGCTGTTCATGTTTGTGAGTATCCGTGCGATGTACATCGGCATGTGGGCCGAGCGCGCCAAGCAATTCTTCGCCGCATACACCGCATATGGCCTGGCGTTTCTGTGGATTGGTCAGTTCCTGATCAACATCGGCGTGAACGTCGGCCTGCTGCCGACCAAGGGTCTGACCCTGCCGTTCCTCAGCTACGGCGGCAGCTCGCTGATCATTTGCTGCGCGAGCCTTGGATTGTTGCTGCGCATCGAATGGGAATCGCGCAACAACATGGGCAGTGAAGAAGCCGAATTCAACGAGAGCGATTTTGCCGAGGAGCCGAACCATGGCCGTCGGTAATGTCCTGATCATGGCAGGCGGCACCGGCGGACACGTGTTCCCGGCCCTGGCCTGCGCGCGCGAATTCCAGGCCCGCGGCTACACCGTGCATTGGCTCGGTACGCCGCGCGGCATCGAGAACGAGCTGGTGCCTGCGGCGGGTCTGCAGCTGCACTTGATCAACGTCACCGGTTTGCGCGGCAAGGGGCGTTTGTCCCTGCTCAAGGCGCCGTTCATGTTGTTCAAGGCCTTGTTGCAGGCGCGCAAGGTCGTGCGTGAGTTGAAGCCTGTGTGCGTCGTCGGATTTGGCGGCTACGTGACAGGGCCCGGCGGTCTGGCGGCGAAGCTGTCGGGCGTGCCGCTGATCATTCACGAGCAGAACGCCGTGGCCGGAACCGCCAACCGCAGCCTGGCGTCGTTCGCCGCTCGGGTGTGCGAAGCGTTCCCGCAGACGTTCGCGGCCTCGGCCAAACGTCGCACCACCGGCAATCCGGTGCGCGCCGAGCTGTTCTTCGAGACGCCGCGTCAGGCGCTCGAAGGGCGCAAGCCAAGGCTGCTCATTCTGGGCGGAAGCCTGGGCGCCGAACCGCTGAATAAATTGCTGCCCGAAGCGCTGGCACAAGTGCCAGCCGAGCTGCGCCCTGAAGTGTTTCATCAGGCCGGCAAGAATCACGATGAAAACACCACCGAGCGTTATCGCGCGGCGGGTGTCGAGGCGCAGGTCGCCCCGTTCATCAAAGACATGGCCCAAGCCTATGGCTGGGCGGATCTGGTGGTCTGCCGCGCAGGTGCGCTGACCATCAGTGAACTGGCAGCCGCCGGTCTGCCGTCATTGCTGGTGCCGCTGCCCCACGCGATCGACGACCACCAGTCGCGTAATGCCGAATATCTGGCCCGTGAAGGCGCAGCCTTCGTGATGCCACAGAGAACAACTGGCGCCGCCGAAATGGCCGCTCGCCTGAAAGAGGTTTTGATGCAACCCGAACAATTGAAACGCATGGCTACCACGGCCCGCCAACTGGCCAAGCCGGATGCCACCAACACCGTCGTTGATGTCTGCCTGGAGGTGGTCCATGGTTGAGAATCAACGCGCCATGCCACAACCGGAAATGCGTCGTATCCGTCGCATCCACTTCGTCGGGATCGGCGGCGTGGGCATGTGCGGCATTGCAGAGGTGTTGTTGAATCTCGGTTATGAAGTGTCCGGTTCCGATCTCAAGGCTTCGCCGGTGACCGAGCGTCTTGAATCGTTCGGCGCGCATATCTTCATCGGCCACCGCGCCGAGAACTCCGCTGCAGCCGATGTACTGGTCGTCTCCAGCGCCGTGAACACCTCCAACCCTGAAGTGGCGACCGCCCTTGAGCGTCGCATTCCGGTGGTGCCGCGCGCCGAGATGCTCGCCGAGCTGATGCGTTATCGCCACGGCATCGCCGTCGCCGGTACTCATGGCAAGACCACCACCACCAGCCTGATCGCATCGGTGTTCGCTGCTGGCGGCCTGGACCCGACCTTCGTGATCGGCGGTCGTTTGAACGCCGCTGGTACCAACGCTCAGCTCGGCACCAGCCGTTATCTGATCGCTGAAGCCGACGAGAGCGACGCCAGCTTCCTGCACCTGCAGCCACTGGTGGCCGTCGTCACCAACATCGACGCCGACCATATGGCGACCTACGAAGGCGATTTCAACAAACTGAAGAAAACCTTCGTCGAGTTCCTGCACAACCTGCCGTTCTACGGTCTGGCGGTGGTGTGCACCGACGACCCTGTCGTGCGCGACATCCTGCCGTCGGTCAAGCGTCCGGTCATGACGTATGGCTTCAACGAAGAAGCCGACGTGCGTGCGATCAATGTGCGTCAGGAAGGCATGCGTACGCATTTCACCGTGCTGCGTCGCGACCGGGAGCCGCTGGATGTTTCGGTGAACATGCCGGGCAACCACAACGTGCTCAACTCGCTGGCGACCATCGCCATCGCCACTGATGAAGGCATCACTGACGACGCCATCGTTCAGGGCCTGTCGGGCTTCCAGGGCGTGGGGCGTCGCTTCCAGGTCTACGGCGAGCTGCCGGTCGAAGGCGGCAACGTGATGCTGGTGGACGACTATGGTCACCACCCGCGCGAGGTCGCAGCCGTCATCAATGCCGTGCGCGGTGGCTGGCCGGACCGTCGTCTGGTCATGGTTTACCAGCCGCACCGTTACAGCCGTACCCGCGATCTGTACGACGATTTCGTGCAGGTGCTCAACGACGCCAACGTCTTGCTGTTGATGGAAGTCTACCCGGCGGGCGAAGAGCCGATTCCGGGGGCGGACAGCCGTCAGTTGGCCCACAGCATTCGGCAGCGCGGTCAGCTGGACCCGATCTACATCGAGCGTGGTGTCGAGCTGGCCCCGCTGGTCAAACCGCTGCTGCGCGCCGGCGACATCCTGCTGTGTCAGGGCGCAGGCGACATTGGCGGCCTTGCTCCGCAATTGCTCAGGAGCCCGTTGTTCACGGGCGCTATCGTGGCCTCTACCGAAGGTAAGCTGAAATGACAGCCGTCACGCCAGTCTCCCTGCTCCCGACCCTGGAGCCCAAAGGCTTCGGTCGTGTGGCCGTGCTCTTCGGTGGCAAGAGCGCGGAGCGGGAGGTGTCCCTTAAATCCGGCAACGCAGTGCTTGACGCGCTGTTGAGCGCGGGCGTCGATGCCTTCGGGATCGACGTGGGCGACGACTTCCTGCAACGACTGGTCAGTGAAAAGATCGATCGCGCGTTCATCGTGCTGCACGGTCGGGGCGGCGAAGACGGCACCATGCAGGGCCTGCTCGAATGCCTGGAAATCCCGTACACCGGCAGCGGCGTGCTGGCCTCGGCTCTGGCGATGGACAAGCTGCGCACCAAACAGGTCTGGCAGAGCCTGGGCCTGCCGACCCCGCGTCACGCGGTATTGAGCAGCGAAGCCGATTGTATTTCTGCGGCGACGGAACTGGGCTTTCCTTTGATCGTCAAACCCGCTCATGAAGGCTCCAGTATCGGTATGGCGAAAGTGACCGGCGTCGATGAATTGATCGCCGCATGGAACGCTGCCATTACCTACGATTTGCAAGTGTTGGTCGAACAATGGATTCAAGGTCCGGAGTTCACCGTCGCCTCGCTGCGTGGGCAGGTATTGCCGCCGATTGGCCTGGGCACCCCGCACAGCTTCTACGACTACGACGCCAAGTACCTGGCCTCCGATACCCAGTACCGGATCCCCTGTGGCCTGGATACAAGCAAAGAACAGGAACTCAAGTCGCTGACCGCTCGCGCCTGCGAAGCCGTGGGCGTTGCCGGTTGGGCGCGCACTGACGTGATGCAGGACGCCGACGGCAAATTCTGGCTGCTGGAAGTCAACACCGTGCCCGGTATGACCGATCACAGCCTGGTGCCCATGGCGGCGAACGCTGCGGGTCTGGATTTCAAACAGTTGGTGTTGGCGATTCTGGCCGACAGTGTCCAGGTGCGGGGGTAAATCATGCACGGCGCGACGCTACGTCATCAGCAACCCGTTTCCGGCGGCCGCAAGCCGGTGCCGCGTGGTGCCAGCCGCATGGTGGCCAAGGAGCCGCTGTCGGCGCGTATGCCACGGCCCAACTTCGGCTTCCTGCGCAGCCTGATGTGGCCGGTGCTGCTGGTGGTGTTCGGGTTCGGCACCTACGAAGCGGCGCAGCGCCTGCTGCCATACGCTGATCGGCCGATCTCGCGGATCAACGTTCAGGGCGACCTGAGCTACATCAGCCAGCAGGCGGTGCAGCAGCGTATCGCCCCGTATGTGGCCACCAGCTTCTTCAACATCGATCTGGCCGGCATGCGTACCGAGCTTGAGCAGATGCCGTGGATCGCCCACGCCGAAGTCCGGCGCGTGTGGCCGGACCAGGTGGTGATTCGCCTGGAAGAACAATTGCCGGTTGCGCGCTGGGGCGATTCGGCCCTGCTGAACAACCAGGGCCAGGCGTTCACCCCGCGTGAGCTGGCCAACTACGAACACCTTCCGCAGTTGTTCGGGCCTCAACGGGCTCAACAGCAGGTGATGCAGCAGTACCAGGTCCTGAGTCAGATGTTGCGGCCCCTGGGCTTCTCCATCGCTCGTCTGGAACTGCGCGAGCGAGGCAGCTGGTTCCTCACCACCGGCGCAGGCAATGCAGGCCCAGGCCTGGAGCTGCTGCTGGGACGAGGCAATCTGGTGGAAAAGATGCGCCGCTTTATCGCCATCTACGAAAAAACGCTTAAAGAACAGATCACGAACATTGCGCGAGTAGACCTGCGTTACAACAACGGCCTGGCCGTTGGCTGGCGTGAGCAGGCACCAGCGCCAACGACGGACAAACCCGCCGTCGCGAAGAATTGATAAGAGGCAGGACCCATGGCAAACGTGCAAAGCGGCAAAATGATCGTCGGATTGGATATCGGCACCTCCAAGGTGGTGGCGCTGGTAGGCGAAGTCGCGGCTGATGGCACGCTGGAAATCGTCGGTATCGGCACCCACCCTTCACGCGGCCTGAAGAAGGGCGTGGTGGTGAACATCGAGTCGACCGTGCAGTCGATACAGCGCGCTGTCGAAGAAGCGCAGCTGATGGCGGGCTGCCGCATTCACTCGGCGTTCGTCGGTGTCGCGGGCAATCACATCCGCAGCCTGAACTCCCACGGCATCGTGGCGATTCGCGACCGCGAAGTGAGCTCGGCCGACCTTGAGCGCGTACTCGACGCTGCTCAGGCCGTGGCGATCCCGGCTGACCAGCGCGTACTGCATACCTTGCCGCAGGATTACGTGATCGATAACCAGGAAGGCGTTCGTGAGCCGCTGGGCATGTCGGGCGTGCGCCTGGAAGCCAAGGTGCACGTGGTGACTTGCGCGGTGAACGCTGCGCAGAACATCGAAAAATGCGTGCGTCGCTGCGGTCTGGAAGTCGATGACATCATTCTTGAGCAACTGGCTTCGGCGTACTCGGTGCTGACCGACGACGAGAAAGAGCTGGGCGTGTGCCTAGTGGACATCGGCGGCGGCACCACCGACATCGCGATCTTCACCGAAGGCGCGATCCGCCACACCGCGGTGATCCCGATTGCAGGCGATCAAGTCACCAACGACATCGCCATGGCCCTGCGTACCCCGACGCAGTACGCCGAAGAGATCAAGATCCGTTACGCCTGCGCCCTGGCCAAACTGGCCGGCGCCGGTGAAACCATCAAGGTGCCGAGCGTGGGCGACCGTCCACCTCGCGAACTGTCCCGTCAGGCGCTGGCCGAAGTGGTCGAGCCGCGTTACGACGAGCTGTTCACCCTGATCCAGGCCGAGCTGCGTCGCAGCGGCTACGAAGACCTGATCCCGGCCGGCATCGTGCTGACCGGCGGTACCTCGAAAATGGAAGGCGCGGTCGAACTGGCCGAGGAAATCTTCCACATGCCGGTGCGCTTGGGCGTGCCGCACAGCATCAAGGGTCTGGCGGACGTCGTCCGCAACCCGATTTACTCCACTGGCGTTGGCCTGTTGCTGTACGGACTGCAAAAGCAGTCGGACGGCATCTCGCTCTCGGGTTTGTCCAACCCCGGTAGCAGTTATAGCGATGAACCTAAGGCACCCGTGTTTGAGCGCCTCAAGCGCTGGGTCCAGGGGAATTTCTAGGATTCAAAAGTGGTAGGCGGCAGTAGGCGATAAAAAACTAGAGAAGTGAAGGAGAGGGAACATGTTCGAGCTCGTAGACAACATCCCACAAAGCCCGGTAATCAAAGTTATCGGTGTTGGTGGTGGCGGCGGCAACGCAGTCAATCACATGGTCAAGAGCAACATCGAAGGCGTCGAGTTCATCTGCGCCAACACTGATGCTCAAGCACTGAAAAACATTGGCGCACGTACCATTCTGCAACTGGGTACCGGTGTGACCAAAGGCCTGGGTGCAGGTGCCAACCCTGAAGTAGGTCGTCAGGCCGCACTGGAAGATCGTGAGCGCATTGCGGAAGTTCTGCAGGGCACCAACATGGTCTTCATCACCACCGGCATGGGTGGCGGCACCGGTACCGGTGCTGCGCCGATCATCGCCGAAGTGGCCAAGGAAATGGGCATCCTGACCGTTGCGGTCGTGACCCGTCCGTTCCCGTTCGAAGGCCGCAAGCGCATGCAGATCGCCGATGAAGGCATCCGCGCGCTGTCCGAAAGTGTCGACTCGTTGATCACCATTCCCAACGAGAAGCTGCTGACCATCCTGGGCAAAGACGCAAGCCTGCTGTCGGCATTCGCCAAGGCAGACGATGTACTGGCCGGTGCCGTTCGCGGTATCTCCGACATCATCAAGCGTCCAGGCATGATCAACGTCGACTTCGCTGACGTGCGCACCGTGATGTCCGAGATGGGCATGGCGATGATGGGTACTGGTGCTGCCAGCGGTCCGAACCGTGCGCGTGAAGCCACGGAAGCGGCCATCCGCAACCCGCTGCTCGAAGACGTCAACCTGCAGGGCGCGCGCGGCATTCTGGTCAACATCACTGCCGGTCCTGACCTGTCTCTGGGTGAGTACTCGGACGTGGGCAGCATCATCGAAGCGTTCGCCTCCGAGCACGCCATGGTCAAGGTCGGTACCGTTATCGATCCGGACATGCGCGACGAGTTGCACGTGACCGTGGTTGCCACTGGCCTGGGTGCAAAAATCGAGAAGCCTGTGAAGGTCATCGACAACACCATGCAGACTGCTCAAGCCGCACCTGTGCAGCAACAAGCCGTCCGTCAGGAACAGCCTTCGGTGAATTACCGCGATCTGGACCGTCCTACCGTGATGCGCAATCAGGCTCACGCAGGCGCCACGGCTGCGGCAAAAATGAATCCGCAAGACGATCTGGATTACCTGGACATTCCAGCATTCCTGCGTCGTCAGGCTGATTGATGAGTTCTATCAGGGGTATAAGGGTGATTGGTGTTCAGCAAAGGCCAGGTCTGCTATTATCGCCAGCCTTTGTTGATACTAATTCGCGATATGCGCTGAAGCGGCCAATGCCATGATTAAACAACGCACCCTGAAGAATATTATCCGTGCCACAGGTATCGGCCTGCACTCGGGGGAAAAGGTTTACCTGACCCTCAAACCTGCACCTGTGAACGCTGGCATTGTGTTTTTCCGTACCGACCTCGAGCCGGTCGTCCAGATCAACGCGCACGCGCTGAACGTTGGCGACACCACGCTCTCCACCACGCTGTTCAACGGCGATGTGAAGGTCGATACGGTTGAACACTTGCTGTCGGCCATGGCTGGCCTTGGCATCGATAACGCCTACGTTGAACTCTCTGCCTCCGAAGTTCCCATCATGGACGGCAGCGCAGGTCCCTTCGTATTCCTGATTCAATCAGCTGGCCTGGAAGAACAGGACGCACCGAAGAAATTCATACGCATTCTGAAAGAAGTCTGCGTTGAAGAAGACGGCAAATACGCCAAGTTCGTGCCGTTCGAAGGTTTCAAGGTGAGCTTCGAAATAGATTTCGATCACCCGTACCTGAAGAACCGCACGCAAACTGCAAGCGTCGACTTCTCCAGCACTTCGTTCGTAAAAGAAGTGAGCCGTGCGCGTACATTCGGTTTCATGAAAGACATCGAGTACTTGCGCAAGCACAACCTTGCACTGGGCGGTAGCGTTGCAAACGCTATCGTCGTGGACAAGGACGGCGTGTTGAACGAAGACGGTCTGCGTTACGAGGACGAATTCGTCAAACACAAGATCCTGGATGCCATCGGTGACCTGTATCTGTTGGGCAACAGCCTGATCGGCGAGTATCAGGGCTTCAAGTCGGGCCACGGTCTGAACAATCGTCTGCTGCGTGCGTTGATTGCACAGGAAGATGCTTGGGAAGTTGTGACCTTCGAAGATGCCAGTACCGCACCGATCTCGTACATGCGCCCTGTCGCGGCGGTGTAACAGTCTCTTCTTCTCTGTTTGAATATTTGAGGCCACCCTTGGGTGGCCTTTTTTATTTGGTCTTCGGGGACGGGCTCCCACAGGTGCAGCGCCAGCCTCCCGGCATCGCGTTTGCGTTGACTTTTAATCTTCAGGCTCGATGGATCTGACGCCGCAAAACGCGACTTAGGCCCGGAAAAAAATCAAGCGTCCCGAACCTTCCCGTGGGCGGCCAACCGCTCCAGCGCTGCCTTCAACTTCGGATCACTGATCCCCTCAGCCGTCTCATTCAACGTCTCAGCCGCCACCGTCGAGAGATCCCGTGCTTGCCCCACCACCGTCCCTCGCATCACCGCCGGCTGCACCTTGAGCTGCAATCGCGTCAGATTGGCGAATTCCTTGAACGCTACCAACTGACGCTGCAGTCGTTTCTGCTGATAACGCAGACGCGTCGCCCAATGCCCATCGGTCACCACCAACAGCAGCGTACCCTCACGCCACGACGCTACATGGCAATGCGCCCGTGCAGCCGGTTGCAACTGGCTTTCCAGCAGACGCTGCAAATGCGCCAGCCGCTGGGCGTGATTGAAGATCGCTTTGAGCGGCCGGGCGTCGCGCAAAAGAACGGCCGGTGGGCGAGCCGGTGAAGGACGAAATGCCATGAGTGTTGCCTTTTGATACAAGCTCGTGATGTTATCAGAAACCGGCATCAGGCCCTGAAAGCGTCGGTTCAGCGCATGCCTGGCCTGACGTTTTGTGAAAAAACATTAATGAATCTTCTTCCCCCGACGGGTTGAAGTCCGAAGAAATGCCCCTATTGTACTTCTGCCCCGTAACATTGCTGTGCCAGCATCGTGGAATAACGCCACTTTCCTCACCACCATTTCCGGGTAGAATGCTCGTTCGCATGCGGCCATGAGGGCTGCACGGGCGACTCACGGGGCCGCCCTCCATCCCTATGTGTGGAAGATCCTGTCGATATGTTTGCACCTTTGTTAAAAAAACTTTTCGGAAGCAAGAACGAGCGCGAAGTGAAGCGCATGCTCAAGACGGTTCAGGTCGTCAACAGCTTCGAAGAGCAAATGGTGGCCCTTTCGGACGAGCAGTTGCGTGCCAAGACCGAAGAGTTCAAGGCCCGCTTCGCCAAAGGTGAGACCCTCGATAAGCTCCTGCCTGAAGCCTTCGCGGTCTGCCGTGAGGCCGGCAAGCGCGTCATGGGGATGCGTCACTTCGACGTTCAGCTGATCGGCGGCATGACGCTGCACGAAGGCATGATCGCCGAGATGCGTACCGGTGAAGGTAAAACCCTGGTGGCGACGCTGGCGGTGTACCTCAACGCGCTGTCCGGCAAAGGCGTGCACGTGGTCACCGTGAACGACTACCTGGCCCGTCGAGACGCCAACTGGATGCGTCCACTGTACGAATTCCTCGGTCTGTCCGTAGGCGTCGTCACGCCATTCCAGCCGCCTGAAGAGAAACGCGCCGCTTACGCGTCGGACATCACTTACGGCACCAACAACGAATTCGGCTTCGACTACCTGCGCGACAACATGGCGTTCAGCCTGGAAGACAAGTTCCAGCGCGAGCTGAATTTCGCCGTGATCGACGAAGTCGACTCGATCCTCATCGACGAAGCCCGTACACCGCTGATCATCTCAGGCCAGGCTGAAGACAGCTCCAAGCTGTACACCGAAATCAACAAGCTGATCCCTAAACTCGAGCAGCACATCGAGGAAGTGGAAGGTCAGGTGACCAAGCAGGGCCACTACACCATCGACGAGAAATCCCGTCAGGTAGAGCTCAACGAGTCCGGTCACCAGTTCATCGAAGAAATGCTCACCGAAGTCGGCCTGCTGGCTGAAGGCGAGAGCCTGTACTCGGCGCACAACCTGGGTCTGCTGACTCACGTTTACGCGGGTCTGCGTGCCCACAAGCTGTTCCATCGCAACGTTGAGTACATCGTTCAGGATGGCGGCATTCTGCTGGTCGACGAACACACCGGCCGTACCATGCCGGGTCGTCGTCTGTCCGAAGGCCTGCACCAGGCGATCGAGGCCAAAGAGCACCTGAACATTCAGGCCGAGAGCCAGACCCTGGCCTCGACCACGTTCCAGAACTACTTCCGTCTGTACAACAAGCTGTCCGGCATGACCGGTACTGCCGACACCGAAGCGTTCGAATTCCACCAGATCTACGCCTTGGCCGTGATGGTCATTCCGCCGAACAAGCCGTTGGCGCGTAAGGATTTCAACGACCTGGTCTACCTGACCGCCGAGGAAAAGTACGCGGCGATCATCACCGACATCAAGGCCTGTCTGGCCGAGCAGCGTCCGGTGCTGGTAGGTACAGCGACCATCGAAACGTCCGAGCACATGTCCAACCTGCTCAAGAAGGAAGGCATCGATCACAAGGTTCTGAACGCCAAGTTCCACGAAAAAGAAGCTGAAATCATTGCGCAGGCCGGTCGTCCGGGCGCCCTGACCATCGCCACCAACATGGCCGGTCGTGGTACCGACATCCTGCTGGGTGGCAACTGGGAAGTGGAAGTCGCCAGCCTGGAAGACCCGACGCCAGAGCAGATCGCACAGATCAAGGCTGACTGGCAGAAACGCCATCAGCAGGTGATCGAGGCGGGCGGTCTGCACGTGATCGCCTCCGAGCGTCACGAATCCCGTCGTATCGACAACCAGCTGCGCGGTCGCGCCGGTCGTCAGGGCGACACCGGTTCCAGCCGTTTCTACCTGTCGCTGGAAGACAGCCTGATGCGCATTTTCGCCTCTGACCGGGTGAAGAACTTCATGAAGGCGCTGGGCATGCAATCCGGCGAGGCGATCGAGCACCGCATGGTGACCAACGCCATCGAGAAAGCACAACGCAAGGTCGAAGGGCGCAACTTCGACATTCGTAAGCAACTGCTTGAGTTCGACGACGTTTCCAACGAACAACGTAAGGTGATCTACCACATGCGCAACAGCCTGCTGGCTGCGGCGAACATTGGTGACACCATCGCCGAATTCCGTGAAGAAGTCCTGGACGCCACCATCAGCGCGCACATTCCGCCGCAGTCGCTGCCGGAGCAGTGGGACGTGGCCGGTCTGGAAGCCGCTCTGAACAGCGATTTCAGCGTCAAGCTGCCAATCCAGCAGTGGCTGGACGAAGACGATCACCTGCACGAAGAAAACCTGCGTCCGAAACTGCTGGAAGCCATCCTCGCGGCTTACAACGAGAAAGAAGACCAAGCCAGCGCCGAAGCCCTGCGCACCTTCGAGAAGCAGATTCTGCTGCGCGTTCTGGATGACTTGTGGAAAGACCATCTGTCGACCATGGACCACCTGCGTCACGGTATTCACCTGCGCGGCTACGCACAGAAGAACCCGAAACAGGAATACAAGCGCGAGTCCTTCACCCTGTTCCAGGAATTGCTGGATTCGATCAAGCGCGACACCATTCGTGTGCTGTCTCATGTCCAGGTTCGCCGCGAAGATCCGGCCGAAGAAGAAGCACGTCTGCGCCGCGAAGCCGAAGAGCTGGCCCAGCGCATGCAGTTCCAGCACGCCGAAGCACCGGGTCTGGATCAGCCGATCGCGCTGGCCGAGGAGGGCGATGACGTCGCCGTCGCCGCTGCTGCCCTGTCACCGGTCCGCAACGACCAGAAACTGGGTCGCAACGAGCTGTGCTGGTGTGGCTCGGGCAAGAAATTCAAACACTGTCACGGTCAGATCAACTAAGCCAGACACCTTGGCCCACTGCATCTGAACCGTTACACCGCGCCGCGACCGGCCCAGCCGTCGCGGCGTTTTTCCATATCGAGCCGTACCGGGAATGCCGGACGGCATGATTACTTTTCAAGGAGCGCATTTCATGGCTGTTGGTCTTGGTCCTCTGCCGACGCTGCACCCGGTTCCCGGTTTCGAACTGGGCATTTCCTCTGCCGGTATCAAGCGCCCGGGGCGCAAGGACGTCGTGGTCATGCGCTGCGCCGAAGGTTCGAGCGTGGCCGGCGTGTTTACCCTGAACGCGTTTTGCGCAGCCCCTGTGATCCTGTCCAAGCAGCGCGTGGGCGGCACGGTTCGCTACCTGCTGACCAACACCGGCAACGCCAACGCAGGTACCGGTGAGCCGGGGCTGGTCGCAGCCGAGCGCACCACCGCCAAACTGGCCGAGCTGACCGGGGTCGACGCGAGCGCCGTGCTGCCGTTTTCCACCGGCGTGATCGGCGAGCCGCTGCCTGTGGAAAAGATTGAAGGCGCACTGCAAGCCGCGCTGGACGACCTGTCTGTGGATAACTGGGCGGCGGCGGCCACCGGCATCATGACCACCGACACCCTGCCAAAGGGCGCCAGCCGCCAGTTCCAGATCGATGGCGTGACCGTCACGGTCACCGGCATCAGCAAAGGCGCGGGCATGATCCGTCCGAACATGGCCACCATGCTCGGTTACATCGCCACCGACGCCAAGGTGTCCCAAAGCGTGCTGCAGGACCTGATTCGCGATGGCGCCAACAAGTCGTTCAACCGCATCACCATCGATGGCGACACGTCGACCAACGATTGCTGCATGCTGATCGCCACCGGCCAGGCTGACCTGCCTGAAGTCACCGAAGCCCGCGGTCCGCTGTTCGACGCGCTGAAAAAAGCGGTGTTCGAGGTGTGCATGGACGTCGCTCAGGCCATCGTCCGTGACGGCGAAGGCGCGACCAAGTTCGTGACCGTTGAAGTCAACGGCGGCGGCAATCATCAGGAATGTCTGGACGTCGGCTACACCGTCGCCCATTCACCGCTGATCAAGACCGCGCTGTTCGCTTCCGATCCAAACTGGGGCCGCATCCTGGCCGCTGTGGGCCGGGCGGGTGTGCCGAATCTGGACGTGAGCAAGATCGACGTGTTCCTCAGCGGCGTGTGCATCGCCAGCAAAGGCGCACGCGCTACGACCTACACCGAGGAGCAGGGCTCGGCGGTGATGGCCGAGGAGGAAATCACCATCCGCATCGAACTGGGCCGTGGTGGTTGCAGCGAAACCATCTGGACCACCGACCTGTCCCACGAGTACGTGAAGATCAACGCGGAATACCGCACCTGATCCAAGTCGCTCGATGACGGGGATGGCTCTGTGCAGGAGTGTCCTGAGCTGCGCGGTCACCCTGTGGGAGCGAATTCATTCGCGAGAGGCCAGTACAGCCGATACATTTCTGGCGTCTGACACATCTTTCGCGAATGAATTCGCTCCCACAGAGACTGGGCTATTTCGCAGGACTAGGGTTTGAAGGAAGGTTTAACGTGAAACGAATCCATGTAGCCGCCGCGGTCATTCGTGGCACCGACGGCAAGATTCTCATTGCCCGACGCGCTGACAAGCAGCATCAGGGCGGCTTGTGGGAGTTTCCCGGTGGCAAAGTCGAGCCCGACGAAACCGTCGAAGCGGCCTTGTCCCGCGAGCTGAAGGAAGAGCTGGGCATCCTGGTCGCCAAGGCGCGTCCACTGATCAAGATCAAACACGACTACCCCGACAAGCAGGTGTTGCTGGATGTCTGGGAAGTCTCGTCTTTTACCGGCGAGCCCCACGGCGCCGAGGGCCAGCCATTGGCCTGGGTGTCGAACCGGGAGCTGGCCAGTTACGAATTTCCTGCAGCGAATCAGCCGATCGTCGCAGCCGCTCGCCTGCCAGGCGAATACCTGATCACGCCGGATGCGCTGGACACGCCCCAGTTGCTCAAGGGGATGCAGAAGGCGATTGCCGATGGCATCAAGCTGATTCAACTGCGTGCGCCCAACGGCTACGACCCCAAATACCGCGATGTCGCGGTAGACGCGGTGGGCCTGTGTGCAGGCAAGGCGCAGTTGATGCTCAAGGGCCCGCTGGAGTGGCTTGGGGACTTCCCGGCGGCTGGCTGGCACCTGACCAGCGAGCAGTTGCGCAAGTACGCCAGCAAAGGCCGTCCGTTTCCGGAAGAGCGCTGGCTGGCGGCTTCGTGCCATAACGCTGAAGAGTTGTCCCTGGCTGAGCAGATGGGTGTGGATTTCGTCACCCTGTCGCCGGTTCAGCCGACCCAGACCCACCCCGACGCTCAGCCGTTGGGATGGCAGCGGGCGAGGGCGTTGATCGAGGGGTTCAGCAAACCGGTTTATCTGCTGGGTGGCGTTGGCCCGGCAGAGCGCCAGCAGGCGTGGGAAAACGGCGCGCAGGGCGTGGCGGGGATTCGGGCGTTCTGGCCGAAAGGGTTTGAATGAGAGGTGATTTCCGTCTGGCTGACGCGGAATCACACTGTGAGAGCGAATTCGTTCTGGGCGGCATTGCGACGAGACATAAGTACAGGCGACAGATGTGGGTTGGATGCACCGCCGCCTCGCGAATGAATTCGTTCCCACAGGATTACCCCACCGTTTCATTATCCACCGCTCACTCCGGTCTCTTCGCCGCCTCCCACAAAATCTCCGCCACACCCTGACGCTTCGCGATGATCCGCGCCGCGACAAACAGTAAATCCGACAGCCGATTGATGTACGCCAGCCCAACCCCGGCCAATGGCTCAATGGAATTGAGATGCTGACAGCGCCGCTCGGCACTGCGCGCCAGGCTGCGGCACACGTGAGCCTGGGCGATCAGTGAAGAGCCGCCGGGCAGGATGAAGTTTTCCAGCGGCCCGACTTCTTCATTCCACTTATCAATGGCGGCTTCCAGCCGTTCGATTTCCGTCGCGTTCAGCGCCTGATATTCAGGCATCGCCAGCTCGCCGCCGAGGTCGAACAAGCGGTGCTGACAAGGCGCCAGCACATCGATCACTTCCTGCAGCGCCGGCGTCGCGTGGGCCAGCCCTTCAAGCCCCGCCAGCAGCAAACCCAACTGGCTGTTCAGCGTATCGACCTCGCCGATGGCCTCGATCCGCGGATGATCCTTGGGCACCCGTCGACCGTCCCCCAGACCGGTTTCGCCCTTGTCACCGGTGCGCGTGTAAATTTTTGACAAGCGAAATCCCATGGTTCTACTCCCGGTCGTTCTGACCAATGATCTGCGGGGCGGGCACGTTCATCGGGTTGCCCGCCAGTGGCAGACGCAACGTGAAGCAGGTGCCCTGGCCGAGGGTGGAGTGCACCTCCATCTGGCCCTTGTGGTTGTTGGTGATGATGAAATACGACACCGAAAGCCCGAGCCCTGTACCCTGGCCGACTTCCTTGGTGGTGAAGAACGGCTCGAAGATACGTTTGCGTACGCTTTCGGGCATGCCGACGCCGTTGTCTTCGACCTGGATTTCCGCCCATGGCGGGTTCAGGCGCGTACGCAGAATGATGCGTCCTGGCTCGGTTTCGTGGTCGCGTTGGTGAATCGCCTGCGCTGCGTTTTTCAGCAGGTTGAGCAGGACCTGTTCCAGCTCGTTCGCCGTGCCGGGCACCGGGCCGAGCGTTGGGTCGAACTGGCGCAGGATGTTCTGGCCTTTGAAGTCGAAGCCGATGGTCAGGTCGAAATCGTTGCTGGCGATTTCCACTGCCTGATCGATCAGCGCGGGAAGGTCGCACGGCGCCATCTGCCGGTTGCTGCGCCGGCTGAAACTGAGCATGTGGCTGACGATTTTTGCCGCCCGGGCGCCGGCCTGCTGAATGCCGTCGAGCAACTGCGGCACCTCCCGCGCGCTGAGGTACTGATTTACCGCAGACAGCTCGA
The DNA here is from genome assembly GCF_059421985.1 of Pseudomonas sp. GW821-FHT02A11. NCBI lineage: Bacteria > Pseudomonadati > Pseudomonadota > Gammaproteobacteria > Pseudomonadales > Pseudomonadaceae > Pseudomonas > Pseudomonas sp. GW821-FHT02A11. Next base: position 517,190 of record NZ_JBWKWB010000001.1, on the reverse strand, counting down.
TGCCCTCCTGCTCGGCCTGCTCAAGGTTCTTCGGCAGCTCCGGCGACAAACGCCGACGAATGTTCTGCACGTTGTGCATGATCGCGCCGAGGGGGTTATTGATCTCGTGGGCCATGCCCGCCGCCAGACCGCCCACCGAGAGCATCTTCTCCGACTGCACCATCATGTCTTCCAGCGACAGACGCTGGGTGATGTCGTCGATACGGATCACCGCGCCACGTCCGGCGCCGCCGGTCAGCGGGTAGAAGGTCAGCGCGAAGTGGCGGGTGAGGTCGTCCTTGACCCAAGTGACGCGCTCGATCTTGGTCACCGTGTGGCGTTCGACGGTCTGTTTGATCTGCGGCAGAAACGCTTTCATCGGCGGGAAGGCCAGGAAAATCGGCTGGTTCAGCGCTTCGTCCAACGGCGTGCCGGAGAGGGCGCCAGCTTCCTGGTTCCACTGGGTCACGTACAGCTGTTCATCGAGGGCAATCAGCGCCGAGGGCATGGAGTCAATGATGCTGTTCAGATAATTCTGAAAACCGGTGAGTTTTTTCTCGATCTTGCTACGGACCTGAACTTCCAGTTCCAGTTTGCGGTTGGTGTGGCGGGTCTCTTCGGCCAGCCCCTGAGCCTGATCATAGGCATCCTGAGATTCGTCGCGCGCGCGCTTGAGCTGCTGCTCGCGGGCCTCCATGCGCGACAGCATGGTGTTGAACGCTTCAGCCAGCGAGCCGATTTCGTCCTGATTGCCGGGGCTTGCGCGTAGCGCGTAGTTCTCTTCACGAGTGACTCGGCGCGACAGTTCTTCAAGCTGATAAATCGGCTCGGTGATGAAGCGCCGAATCTGCCGCGCCACACCGGCCCAGAGCAGCACGCTGAAAATCAGGATGCCCAGGCTCGCGGTCAGGGTCCCGGTGTAGAAGGCTGTCGGCAGTTCGCTACTGGCCACCAACAGCAAATGCCCCGGCGCTTGCCCCTGTTTGGGGACCGGGACGACCTGGGTGTTGCGAAATTCGGTGATGCGCCAGCTTTCCAGATTGCGGTAGTGGTCGGGCAGACGCAGTTTGTCGCCCTGTTGCATCTGCGCCAAGCGATTGCCGCTGCTGTCGTAAACGGCTGCGGCGCGCAGGGGGCCGTAGTTTTTCAACTCCCTGAGCAGCGCCTGGGCGCCGTAGGGCGATGAAAGCGCCTGTTCGGAGAGCCCGGGGTTGCTGATCAGGCGGCCGATGGTCTGCAGGGCCTGAGGCGCCATGGCTTCCTGGGAGATGTAGTAAGCGGCGCTGATGAAGGTCAGGTTGGCGACCAGCAGAACGGTGGTCAGCAGAACCAGCAGGGCCGCCAACAGCTTCTGGCCGACCGGCAGGTTTTCGAGGCGCTGGCGCAATGGCATGGGGCAGAGTCACTGGCAGATAAGAAAGAGGAGGTTAGCGCTGTTCGGGGCGCGAGCAAACCCGTGGCGCAAAGTATGGAAAATCTGTGGCAGCAAATTCATTCGCCATTGGCCGGAACATCTGATGGATCGGTGTCGGCTGTGACGCTGTCTCGCGAATGAACTCGCTCTCACAGGTGGGCGGCTCACTCGCTGGGCAGGCCTTTGGAGGCCAGATGCCGCAACAGCTTGTGGCGAAGGGCGTTCAACAGGGGAGCCTGAATACCGTGCTGCACCGCAGCGTCGCACACGTACCCCAGCAGATAGCTGATCTCAGTCCTCCGCCCCTGGGCGACATCCTGATACATCGAGGAATAATTGGCCGCCGTCGCGGCAATAACGCGATTGACTTCTTCATGCAGTCCCGCCGCTGCGTGGGGCCGGCCACAACCTTGCAGCACCCGAACCAGTTCATCGCACAAGGCTGTCACTTCTTCGGCATGTTCGCGTAGCTCGCCATTACGGCACTCCAATAGCACGGTAAGCGGGTTAATCGCGCAGTTCAGCGCCAGTTTGCGCCACAGCCGGTCGAGAATACCCGGCGTCCATTCAGCAGGAATACCAGCCTTTTTCAATTCATTCAGCCATTGGGGAGCGAGGTGTTGCTCGCCGTCACCCAGCCAGTTGCAGCCCTGGCCTGCGAAGATCACGCTGAAATCCTCATCGCGAAACGCGCCTTCGGTGCTGGAGACAAAGATACAGCGCGCCTGAGGCACCGAGTTCGCCACGGCCTGCTGACTGCCCAAGCCATTTTGCAAAAGAAGAAGTTCAGCACCGGGCGCCAGGCGCGACGCAACGCTGGCAACAGCCTGTTCGGCATCGTAGGCCTTGCAGGCCACCAGCAGGCGCTGGATCGGTCCCGGATCGTCGAGAAGCTGTGCGCCGATGGCATAAGCCTTGCGCTGACCCTGTTCGCTCAAGGTCAGCCCGCCTTGGCATTGATAGGCCAGTAGACGCTCGCGATTGCGCAGCAGCAGGCGCACCGGCAACCCCGCGCGAGCCAGCCGTGTGGCCCACAGACTGCCCAAACTGCCAGCGCCGAGGACGTGCCAGGTGGTCGGTTTCAAGAGAGGGCGCGCCGCGGGTCAGTGAGCACGCAGCAGGGATAAAACAAAAACGACATCGCAGGCTCACATGAACAGGGGAAAAGTCTCGTTATAATGACCGGGCTTTCATACCGTCAAGTCAGGCGTGCTCCATCGACATGTCGAGCCGCGCCGCATCAATTGGAGAATCTACATGCCCTCGTTCGACGTAGTGTCCGAACTGGATAAACACGAAGTCACGAATGCCGTCGACAACGCGATCAAGGAGTTGGACCGCCGCTACGACCTCAAAGGCAAAGGCAGCTTCGAATTCAAGGAAAAGGAGTTGACTGTCAACCTGACCGCCGAAGCCGAGTTTCAGCTCGAGGCGATGATCGAGATCCTCAAGCTGGCCCTGATCAAGCGCAAGATCGACGTGCAGTGCCTGGAAATCAAGGATGCCTACGCGTCCGGCAAAGTGATGAAGCAGGAAGCCACCCTCAAGGAAGGCATCGACAAGGAGCTGGCAAAGAAGATCGTCGCCCACATCAAAGAAGCCAAACTCAAGGTGCAGGCCGCCATCCAGGGCGAGCAGGTCCGTGTGACCGGCAAGAAGCGTGACGATCTGCAGGAAGCCATCGCGGCTTTGCGCGGTCACGAATTCGGCATGCCGCTGCAGTTCAACAACTTCCGCGACTGATCGCCCCGATTTGCCACGACGCGGGAACCTGCGGGCTCTGTGCGCGTCGCAGTGCATGTCTCTTGAAACGATGGCGCCATGGAGCGTCATCGTTTCTGTCTTTCGTTTCGCGACCCCAAGGAGCACTCAATGGATCTGGATTTGAACGGCCAGGTGGATCATCTGGTGAAGGCTTCCCAAGCCTGGATTCCCATGGTCATGCAGTACGGCAGCCGCGTGCTGCTGGCCGTCGTCGTATTGCTGGTGGGCTGGTGGCTGATCAATAAGCTGACCTCCAAGATTGGCGCGCTGTTGGCGTTGCGTCATGTGGACCTGGCGTTGCAGGGTTTCATCAGCAGCCTGGGCAACATCATTCTCAAGATTCTGCTGATCGTCAGCGTGGCCTCGATGATCGGCGTGGAAACCACCTCGTTCGTAGCCGCCATCGGTGCGGCCGGTCTGGCCATCGGTCTGGCGCTGCAAGGCAGCCTGGCCAACTTTGCCGGCGGGGTGCTGATCCTGCTGTTCCGTCCGTTCCGCATCGGCGACTGGATCGAAGCGCAGGGCGTGGCGGGTACCGTGGACAGCATTCAGATTTTCCACACCATCATTCGCACCGGCGACAACAAGACCGTGATCCTGCCCAACGGCAATCTGTCCAACGGCATCATCACCAACACCAACCGCCAGCCGACCCGCAAGATCACCTTCGACGTGGGCATCGACTACGACGCCGATCTCAAGCAGGCGCTGGGTGTGTTGATGGAAATGGCTGATGACCCGCGCGTGCTGCAGGATCCGGCACCGCAGGCTGTGGTTGCCGCATTGGGTGACAGCTCGATCACCGTATCGCTGCGTGTCTGGACCAAGACTGGCGACTTCGGAGACGTGTCCAACCGTTTCAACGCGGAAATCCGCGACCGTTTGCGTGCGGCCAACATCGACATCCCGTTCCCGCAGCGGGTGATTCGTGTGGTGCAGGATCAGCAGGAAGCGGCGCCTCAGCGTTAGCGTTCAGCGCTGAAACACCAAAGCCCCGACTCGTGAGAGATCGGGGCTTTCTGTTGTGGGTCGGACGCCGCTGAACCTGTAGGAGCTGCCGGAGCTGTGCGACTGCCGCTAATGCGGTGGTGCAGATACTAATGGGGTGTCTGACACACCGCTTTCGCTGCCGTCGTAACCTTCGACGTCTCCTACAGGGATATGAGCGTCTGAGCGAGCAGTTATGGCCTGTCGCTCGCAGGCGTCTCCACAGGCTTCTGCTCCTCATCCGGCTTCTCCTTACGCAGCTCCTGAGCCCAGTGCAGAGCGATCATGAACAGCGTTGGCACGCCCATCAGCGCGGTTGCCAGGAAGAAGTTGTGATAGCCCAGCTTCTCGACCATCACCCCGGAATACCCCCCGATCAGACGCGGCAACAGCAGCATGATCGAGCTGAGCAATGCGTACTGGGTGGCGGAAAACTTGAGGTTGGTCAGGCTCGACAGGTAGGCCACGAACGCCGATGTCGCAAGGCCTGAGCTGAAGTTGTCCAGCGAGATCGTGACGATCAGCATCTTCAGGTTCGGGCCCATGTCGGCCAGCATCAGGAACAGCAGGTTGGTCGCAGCCGATGACACGCCACCAATGAACAGGATCGGCAAGATGCCGAAGCGCACGATGGCCAGCCCGCCAAAGGCGGCGCCTGCCAGTGTCATCACCAGACCGAAGATCTTGCTGACACTGGCGATCTGGTCCTTGGTGAAGCCCTGGTCGATATAGAACACGTTGGCCATGACGCCCATGACCGTGTCGGACATGCGATAGGTGGCGATCAGCCCCAGAAGCAGAAATGCTTGCCAGCGGTAGCGCAGGATGAAGTCGTTGATCGGCGTGAGCACCGGCGCCAGGCCGCGTCTGCCCATGGAGGAGAGACAGGCGGCGGTCAGCAGGGTGTACAGGATGGCGCGCAGAAACGCGCGGTCTTCCATCAGCAGGCTTTTCCAGGTGGCGTCCTGAAACAACACGCTGGCGAAATCGGTGTTGTACAGCTGGGTGAACATTGCCGGCACCGACACCAGCAGGATGATCAGCACGAACACCGAGGCCAGTTGGTGGGCGAAGCCGTAGCGGGCCGCAGACAGCTGGGTGCGCAGGGCGACGGGAGGCTCACGCATGATCAGCGTGGTGATCAGCGCGGGCACCATCAGCAGGCCGAACAGCACGTAGGTGCCGGTCCACGCCGAGTGCTTGTAGGCAAAGCCCGAGGAGCCAAAGCCCTCGGCAAAGTACAGTGCGCCCGCAGTGGCGAGCAGGGCGGCGACGCGATAACCCGCCATATAGCTGGCCGCGAGGGTGGCTTGCTGGCTGTCGGAGGCGATCTCCAGACGGTAGGCGTCGATGGCGATGTCTTGGGTTGCCGAAGAGAACGCCACGACCACGGCGATCGCGATCAACCAGGACAGATGCTGCTGCGGATCGCAGAAGCCCATGCCGATCAGGCCGAGGGTCACCAGTGTCTGTGAGAGCACCAGCCAGGAGCGTCGACGGCCCAGTTTGCCGAGCAGGGGCAGGCGCCATTGGTCCAGCAGCGGAGACCACACCCATTTGAAGGCGTAGGCCAGGCCGATCAGGCTAGCGTAGCCGATGGTTTCACGGGCGACACCGGCTTCTCGCAACCAGACCGACAGCGTGGAAAACACGAGCATGTAAGGCATGCCCGCGGCGAATCCGAGGAGCAGCAGCACAAACGTAGAAGGGCTGGCATAAGCGGCGAGCGCGGCGCGCCAGGTTTTGCGGGGCATGGGCTGAAATCTGCCTCAGATTACGTAAACAAAGCGCGCACTCTAACCGTTGTGCTCTGTCGGGCGCCAGCCATGACGCTGCATATCCACACGATTGTTACGGATGGTCACTCCTTCGGCCCGTAATCGCGCCCGTTGCTCCTCTCCGGAAACGGTTCCGGCGGCCAGGCTCAGGCGTCCACCGGCGCCCAGGACCCGATGCCAGGGCAGGCGGCTGCCATCAGGCAACTGACTCAAGGTGCGGCCCACGAAACGTGCCGCTCGTCCTAAACCGGCCAATTGCGCTAAATGACCGTAGCTGACGACCTTGCCTTCCGGAATCTGCTGCAGGGTCAGGTAAAGCGCCGTGCGGCGGGCCTCCGCGGGCGTCTGTCCGCTCGGGTCGTCTGTCAGGGAAGTGGGTTCGCTCAACGTTTCTTTCCTGTTTAAAGGACCAGCGGGAATTTCGATAAGGAACTAGGGAAATTTCCTACGGTCAGTGATTCCTGTGTCGGCGGTCTCAGGATTGCCTCGATGTTGTCCCGAAGGATAATGCCCGATTTACCGCCAACCAGAGCCCTGTCGTCGCTTATGTTGTCCAGAACCCTGTTGTGCCTCGCCATTACCAGTGCTTCCACTCCGCTGCTCGCCGATACCGTCTGGTTGAAGAACGGCGACAAACTGACCGGGACCATCAAGGTCTTCGACGGCGGCAAGCTGCTGCTGAACACCAAATATGCCGGCGATATTCCGCTGGACTGGAAAGAAGTCAAGACGCTGGAAAGCGATCAGCACCTGCTGGTCAAGCAGGATGCCTACACCGGCGAAATCTCCAAGTCGCTGCATGCCGCCGATGACGGCAAGGTCACCTTGGCCAATGGCGACGCGCCGAAGACCGTGGATCTGGCCAGCATCCAGCAGATCATGAAACCCAAGCCTGTGGTCACCGATCTGGTGTGGAAGGGCAATGTTGACGCTGCCCTGGACTTCCAGCGTGCAGACAAGGACACCGACGACTACAACATCGCATTCAAGACTTCAGCGACTCATGGCAAATGGCGTCACAACGCCGAGGGTGAGTACAACCGCGAGACCCAGGACGAAGAGACCACCACCGACAACTGGAACGCCGAATACTCCATCGACCGTTTCATCACTGACAAGTGGTTCTGGGATGGCCGGATCACCTACAAGCACGACAACATTGAAGACCTGCGCCGCCAGAGAACGGTCGGTACCGGTCCGGGCTATCAGTTCTGGGACGATGAGCTGGGTGCGTTCAAGGTCGGCACGCTGCTTAACCGCACGGACTACGAATACTCCAACGGCGAGAAAGACAACTTCTATTCGGTATCCGGCACCTGGGATTACAACCGCTACCTGATCGGCAAGAAGGTAGAGTTCTTCACCAACGGCGAACTCGGCAAGCCCATCAGCGGTGTGGCCGATTACAGCCTGGATACCGAAATCGGCCTGCGTTACAAAGTCACCGAGTGGGCGTCCCTCAACCTCAAGGCCGAGAAGAACATCATCAGCGGTTCCGACGATGGTGATCTGGACAAGACCCGTTACACCGCAGGCTTCGGTGTGGCCTGGTAAAGGCTTCTTTATATAGCAGCCCGCCTGGTTTGAGGTCAGACCCGATTTCTGTGGGAGCGAATTCATTCGCGATGGGGTTTGTCCGGCGACATATCTCTACCGGCCGTACCGGCGTCTCGCGAATGAATTCGCTCCCACAGGGGCAATGTGAGCTACAAATTTTTACGCAAATCCCTTGGAAAATCGTCACGCGCCTTCAATCTGGCACCCCTGAGCGATAACGATTATCGTGTGGCCTTATTAGCTGTTCGCGGCTGTACGTCCCATTCGAATCCATCGTTGTTCATCTGTTCAGGAGCCCCACCATGAGCGCCATAGCCAACCGGCAAGCCCGAGAATTGTTGCTCAAGGAATATCGCGGCGTGCTGTCGACCCACTCCAAGTCGATGCCCGGTTATCCCTTTGGATCGGTGGTGCCGTATTGCCTGGACGATCAGGGCCGTCCGCTGATCCTGATCAGCCGCATCGCCCAACACACCCATAACCTGCAAAAGGACGCCAAGTGCTCGATGATTGTGGGTGAGCGCGAAGCCGAGGACATTCAGGCCGTGGGCCGCGTGACTGTCATGGCCGAAGCGCAAAAGATCACCGACCCGGCCGCCATCGAAGCCGCCGCCCAGCGTTACTACCGTTACTTCCCCGAATCCGAGAGTTACCACAGCGCCCACGATTTCGATTTCTGGGTGCTGATGCCGATGCGCTACCGCTTTATCGGCGGGTTTGGCGCGATCCACTGGCTGGACGACGTCGCGCTGGCCAACCCGTTTGCCGGGGCGGTCGAGACGGGCATGGTCGAGCACATGAACGACGATCACACCAAGGCCATCGCCCATTACGTCGAACTGGCCGGTCTGCCGCAGACCGAGCCTGCGGTTCTCGTGGGTATCGACAGCGAAGGCATGCACCTGCGCATCGGTCAGCGTGTGTACTGGCTGGCCTTCGCCGAGCCTTGTAATACGCCGACACAAGTGCGCCAGGCCTTGGTTCAGCTGGCTCACGCTGAAAAATGGCCGACCGCTGAAGCGAACGAGGCTTGAATTAACGACTTTGCGACTTCACCTAGTGTCTACTGGAAGCCTTCTTCCGTTGAGGACACTATTTGATGCGCGTTTTTCTACTGCTTTTATTGCTTTTTCCGGTGCTCGAGCTGTTCGTGCTGGTGAAAGTCGGGATGTCGATCGGCTTTCTGCCGACCTTCCTGCTGGTGGTCGCCGGTTCCATGCTCGGGTTTTTCGTCATTCGTGTGGCAGGCCTCGCCACGGCCATGAGCGCTCGTGAAAGTCTGGCGCGGGGCGAGTTGCCCGCTCAACAGATGATGGACGGGCTGATGATGACGGTCGGTGGCGGCCTGCTGGTACTGCCCGGTTTCATCAGCGACGTATTGGGCCTGATCTGCCTGATGCCGTTCACCCGCCGACTGTTGGCGAACAAGGTGCGCCAACGCGCCGAAGCGTCGGCCAGCCGACAGCGAGCGTTTGCCGATGACCTGCGTTCGGCAGGTTCTGCCGGTACGGGTCATCCGGGTGCGACGCGTCCTGGCGCTCGACAGCCTGAGGTCATCGAGGGTGAAGTGATCGAGGGCGAGTACAAGCCTGTCGACAAAAAGTGATTGCGGCCACAGACCTGCACGGCACCTTCGGGTGCCGTGCGCGTTTTCATGGCCTCATCTTGCTTAAAAAATTTCTTGCTCAAGCCTTGTAATCAGCTTGCCCGCCCTTATGTATGGGTCACCGCAAGGTTTCTGACGCATTTCGTCAGACCGTATTCTGCGGTTCGCCTGCGAACCGCAACCGGCAAGCCCGGATGTTTTAACCACCTGGTGCCAACACCGGGCGTTCAAAAACCATAATTAGGAGATCGACAATGAAGCTTCGTCCTCTGCATGACCGCGTCGTAATCCGTCGCAGCGAAGAAGAAACCAAAACTGCCGGCGGTATCGTTCTGCCGGGTTCCGCTGCTGAAAAACCGAACCGCGGCGAAATCATCGCTGTCGGCACGGGTCGCATTCTGGACAACGGTGAAGTACGTGCGCTGGCCGTGAAAGTGGGTGACAAAGTGGTGTTCGGCCCTTACTCCGGCAGCAACACTGTGAAAGTAGACGGCGAAGACCTGCTGGTGATGAGCGAGAACGAAATTCTCGCGGTCGTCGAAGGCTGAGTTGATACCCCGCATTTCCCGTTACTACAAAGTATTTAAGGAATAACGATCATGGCTGCTAAAGAAGTTAAATTCGGCGACGCTGGCCGTAAAAAAATGCTGGCTGGTGTAAACGTCCTGGCTGACGCTGTCAAAGCGACCCTGGGCCCGAAAGGCCGTAACGTCATCATCGAAAAAAGCTTCGGCGCTCCGCTGATCACCAAAGACGGTGTATCGGTTGCCAAAGAAATCGAGCTCAAAGACCGTTTCGAAAACATGGGCGCGCAGCTGGTCAAAGACGTTGCCTCCCGTGCCAACGACGACGCCGGTGACGGTACCACCACCGCTACCGTTCTGGCTCAAGCCATCGTCAACGAAGGCCTGAAAGCCGTCGCTGCCGGCATGAACCCGATGGACCTCAAGCGCGGCATCGACAAGGCGACCATCGCCATCGTGGCTGAACTCAAGAAACTGTCCAAGCCTTGCACCGACTCCAAAGCCATCGCTCAGGTCGGCACCATCTCGGCCAACTCCGACAACTCCATCGGCGACATCATTGCCGAAGCCATGGATCGCGTGACCAAAGACGGCGTCATCACCGTTGAAGAAGGTTCGGGTCTGGAAAACGAGCTGTCGGTCGTTGAAGGCATGCAGTTCGACCGTGGCTATCTGTCCCCGTACTTCATCAACAAGCCGGACACCATGGTGGCCGAGCTGGACAGCCCGCTGCTGCTGCTGGTCGACAAGAAGATCTCCAACATCCGCGAAATGCTGCCAGTGCTGGAAGCCGTTGCCAAAGCCGGCCGTCCGCTGCTGATCGTTGCCGAAGACGTTGAAGGCGAAGCCCTGGCGACGCTGGTTGTGAACAACATGCGTGGCATCGTTAAAGTTGCAGCCGTCAAGGCACCGGGCTTCGGCGACCGTCGCAAGGCCATGCTGCAGGACATCGCTGTCCTGACTGGCGGTACCGTGATCTCCGAAGAAATCGGCCTGAGCCTGGAAACCACTACCCTGGAACACCTGGGTAATGCCAAGCGCGTTGTGCTGAACAAAGAAAACACCACCATCATCGACGGTGCCGGCGTTAAAACCGACATCGACGCGCGTATCGCTCAGATCCGTCAGCAAATCGGTGACACTTCGTCGGACTACGACAAAGAGAAACTGCAAGAGCGTCTGGCCAAGCTGTCCGGCGGCGTTGCAGTGATCAAGGTCGGTGCAGGTTCCGAAGTCGAAATGAAAGAGAAGAAAGCCCGCGTTGAAGACGCCCTGCACGCCACCCGCGCAGCCGTCGAAGAAGGCGTGGTACCTGGCGGTGGCGTGGCACTGGTTCGCTCGCTACAGGCTATCTCCGAACTGAAAGGCGACAACGCTGATCAGAACGTTGGTATCGCTCTGCTGCGTCGTGCGGTTGAAGCACCTCTGCGTCAGATCGTTGCCAACTCCGGTGACGAGCCAAGCGTTGTCGTCGACAAGGTCAAGCAGGGTTCGGGTAACTTCGGTTACAACGCAGCTTCCGGCGAATACGGCGACATGATCGAAATGGGTATCCTGGACCCGGCCAAAGTGACTCGCTCTGCGCTGCAGGCGGCGTCCTCGATTGCCAGTCTGATGATCACCACCGAAGCGATGATTGCTGACGTGGCAGAAGACAAGCCTGCAGCTGGCGGCATGCCAGACATGGGCGGCATGGGTGGCATGGGCGGCATGATGTAAGTCGGCCCGACCCGGATGTACAAAAAACCCTGCTTCGGCGGGGTTTTTTTATGGGTGTTTGATTTGGGATTGTCGTGAGTTTTTGGGCGCATGTCTTGGGATTCTTACTCTGATGCCCTGTCGGGCCTATCGCGGGCAAGCCGCGCTCCTACATTTGTTGCAACGTGCCCATTCCTGACGGACCGAGTTGTTAGCCTTTGGAGCTGGCACTGAAGATTGTGTGTCGACCACCAAGGCTATCCACTCGGTCTATCAGGCCATGGCACGTTTAAGCAAATGTAGGAGCGTGGCTTGCCCGCGATAGGCCCGACAGGGCAACAGAGTAGCGATTTAAAGCCAATCCAAAAGCTAACAACGCGGTCTACCTACCCAGAAACCGCCTCACCTTGTAACGCGCTGTCCTTCTTACCCTCCGGCCGGTAAAGCACCGCGTAATAAGCCCCCAGACAAATCAACCAGCAAAACAACGCCGTCCAGATGTTATGAGAAAAGAAATGCGCGCCCTGCAGCATCCTCCCCACTGAAAACACCGTCCCCAGGCCAAACGCAAACACCAGACCCGCCTTGGCCAGACGCGGCTTGCGATCACGAAATACGAAGAACAGCGCAAACAGCGTAAAGCCCGTCGCCGCATGGCCGCCGGGCCAGCAACGGCCTGGCTTGTCGGTGGACGGGCGGGGGCTGAGCAGTTCGCTGTACGTTTCCTGCCCGCCGAATTCGGTCAGGCTCCAGGGGCACTGAACGGACGTCACCACCTTGACCGGCGTAACAAAACTGGTGGACAACGCCATCGACAGCACCATGCAACCCAATTCGCGCTTGCAGCCCTTCAACGGCCCGACGAAGAACGACGCAACAAAACCGATGAACGAGAGCACCCCCAGCGCAATGACGACCTGCTTGGCGCGGTCGTGCAGGATGTTCTCCAGAAAATAACTGTGCCGGCCGATGAATCCGCCGTTTGCAGGGTTGTAGGCCAGCTTGGCGATGTCCATGTCCAGCGAGGTCAATTCCAGTAACAGTAGGCTGATGGCCGTGATAGCGGGGATGCCGAGGTAAACCCACAGGTTGATCGGGCGCGAGGTGGGCCGTTCGAAGACTTCAGACATGGTGAATCCCGTGTGATGGCGATGAAGGTGGACCGAGAGCATTCGGCAGTCTGTTCTGAGGGCTGTCGCCGGGCCGTGAATCACGAGTGAAAAAAACGTTATGCGCACCGATGCTGGCCCTCGGGCGAACTTGGCCGTAAGCTGCCGCCAACTCTGACCTCATCGAGACACGCCCAAGGTGTGCCCAGGTCATGCCGACGACCGCCTACGGAGACATGCGCCCATGAGAATTCTGCTGGTTGAAGACAACCGCGACATCCTGGCGAACCTGGCCGACTATCTGGGTTTGAAAGGCTACACCGTGGACTGCGCGCAAGATGGCCTGTCCGGGCTGCACCTGGCCGCGACCGAACATTACGATCTGATCGTGCTCGACATCATGCTGCCGGGTATCGACGGCTACACCCTGTGCAAGCGCCTGCGTGAAGACGCCCGCCGCGACACCCCGGTGATCATGCTCACCGCGCGGGACCAACTCGACGATCGCCTGCAGGGCTTCCGCTCCGGTGCCGACGATTACCTGCTCAAGCCGTTCGCGCTGTCGGAACTCGCCGCGCGGATCGAAGCCGTGCTGCGTCGCGCCCAGGGCGGTGGCCGTCGCACGCTGCAGGTGGCCGACCTGATCTACGACCTCGACACCCTGGAAGTGACCCGTGAAGGGCGCCTGCTCAAGCTCAACCCGGTCGGCCTGAAGCTGTTGGCCGTGTTGATGCAGAAGAGCCCTCACGTGCTGCGTCGCGAAATCCTCGAAGAAGCCCTCTGGGGCGACGACTGCCCGGACAGCGACAGCCTGCGCAGCCACGTTCACCAGTTGCGTCAGGTGATCGACAAGCCGTTCGCCAAGCCGCTGTTGCAGACGGTGCATGGCGTGGGTTATCGCCTTGCCGAGGGCCGCGATGGAGTTTAAGCAGAGCCTTGCCCAGCGGATCATCATCGCCTTTGCCCTGATGAGCGCGCTGGTTGCCGGTTCTTTCGCCATGGGCATCGTGGCGACGGTTCATCTGGTTGAAGAGAAACTGATCTCGGCGGGCCTTGGCGGCGACCTGACGCGTCTGTTGCTGATGGACAGCGTCGAGGACTGGAGCCATCGCCCCGAGCCCGATCAGCTGTTCTATTTCAGCGGCGGGCCGGGGGATTTCGAACTGCCCAAGGACCTGCGCCATCTGGAACCTGGTTTCCATGAAGTGTTTCGTGGACCGTTGTCCTATCACGCCATGGTCGAAGTGGTCGATGGCCGTCATTACGTGCTGCTGCAGGATCAGAGCGATTTCGAAGAGCGCGAGCGCGTGTTGTTCGCGGTCGTGCTGGTGGGCTTTGTGCTCGCGCTCGCGCTCGCCGTGGTGCTGGGCTGGATTCTGGCCCGCCGGGTGATGGCACCGGTGGTGCGGCTGGCGCGACAGGTGCGTCATCGTGATCAGTTACTGGGCCTGGCGCCGCCGCTGGCGCCGGATTACGCCGCGGACGAAGTCGGTGAACTGGCAGTGGCCTTCGATGCCACCTTGGGGCGGCTGCGCGATGCACTGACCCGCGAGCGGATGTTCACCAGTGACGTGAGCCATGAGCTGCGAACGCCATTGATGGTCCTCGCCAGCTCCTGCGAGCTGCTGCTGGAAAACCCGGCGCTGGATCAACGGGCGCGCGCGCAGGTCGAGCGGGTAGGGCGGGCCTGTGAAGAAATGCGCGATCTGGTGCAGACGTTCCTTATGCTGGCACGCACCCAGCGTGACGATGCCGGGTTGAACCCGAGTTTGTCGTTGCAAGGCGCGGCGCAGCAATTGCTGACGCTGTGGCGTGAACCGATCGAGACCAAGGGCCTGCGTCTTGACTATCACCCCGAAGCCGCTGGCGAAGAAACGTACAACGCGACGTTCCTCTACGCAGTGATGGGTAACTTGCTGCGAAATGCATTGCACTACACCGATCAGGGATTCATCCGGCTGACCTTGTTGGCTGACGGCTTCACTGTTGAGGACTCGGGTGTCGGGATTCCGGTGGAGAAGCGCGAGGCGATGTTTCAACCGTTCGTGCGTGGCAACGAAAAGCGTGGCGAGGGGCTTGGGCTGGGGCTCTCACTGGTTCAGCGGATCTGCGAGAACCAAGGCTGGACGGTGAGCCTGGATACCATGGAGCCCAATGGTTGCTGCTTCACGGTCGTGTTCAAAAGGTGATTGGCTGACAGTCCCGACAGTTAACGGCAGGACAATGTATTGGCTGTGTAAAGTTTGCTGTCATCTTCAGGATTGTGGCCATATGCTAGCCCATCTTCTGGAAAAACCTCGTAACATTTGTTCCCGTTGAGGGACGTTATTTTCACATTTATGTGACCTGAGGATGACGTTAATCCACTTAATTTTGGCCGTATCACTTTAAGGAGATACGGCCATGAGCAAGCGGGTTGAGTTAGATTTCTCGCGCAAATACGACGACGCGCACGCAAAAAAATATTTACGCAAACACAGGGACGGTTTGGCTCGACGGTTGTCTGATCGTCGCGACAAGCAACTGGCCCGTCGTGCGTTGGCGTTGGCTGGCGAGCCGGGGCTGGTTCTGGACCTGCCTTGTGGCGCGGGCCGTTTCTGGCCATTACTGGCCGAAAAGGCCAATCGCGTGATCATCGGGGCCGACAATTCGGCCTCCATGGTCAAGATCGCCTGCCAGTCGCAACCGGCGGATGTGGTGAAACGGGTACAACCCTTGCAGACATCTGCATTCGCCATCGACATGCCTGATAACGCAGTGGACAGCATTTTCTGCATGCGCCTGATGCATCACATCGGTGAGGCCCGGGACAGAGCGGTATTGTTAAAAGAGTTTCACCGTGTAACCCGCGACAGCGTGATTCTGTCGCTCTGGGTCGATGGCAACTTCAAAGCCTGGAAGCGCAAGCGCGCTGAGCGCAATCGCCACCAGGAGGGTTACCAGAACCGCTTCGTGTTACCGGTGAACACAGTAGAAGCCGAATTCGAACAGGCAGGCTTTCGCATCCAGGAACGTCTGGATTTCCTGCCGTTGTACGCCATGTGGCGTGTGTATCTATTACGTAAGAGGTAACAGGATGGCCGTGGATTTCGCAGCAGAGTTGACCCTTCCCGCCAAGGACCGTTTTGCCTATTTCTGGAACACCAAGGGTGAGTGGGTGGAAGAACCCAACGTGCGCCGTGGTGGTGAGAGTGGCGTGCAACGCGTCGTGTCGGAGAATGGCCGCCTGCTGTACGTCAAGCGGCAGGTCGGTCACATCTACCGCAGCTGGCTTCACCCGTTTGGTCGTCCGACGGTGCTGCGCGAACGTGACGCGCTCGAAGGGCTGCGTCAGCTGAACGTCAATGTCGCGCGCATCGTGTTCTGCGGTGCCGAGCGTGACGAGCACAACGAATGGCGTGCGTTGCTGGTCACGGCTTCTCTGGACGGCTTCGACGAATTCGAAAACTGGCTCAAGGCCGGTGGTCGCGAGCAATATGGCGAGGCTGTTTACGAGCAGATGCTCAAAGAGCTCGCTGAAAACCTGGCCCGCATGCACAAGGGGCGCTGGCAGCACAGCTGCATCTATATCAAGCACGTTTTCGTGCGCGTGGTCGGTGAAGGCGCAAACGCCAGGCCTGAGGTGGCGTTGCTGGATCTGGAGAAGTGCCGCCAGCGTCTGACCGCCTACGGCGCGGCCCAACATGACATGAAACAACTGCGTCGCCATTCGTCGTTTCAACCAGCGGACTGGAGCAAGCTCGTCTACTTTTACGAGACGGCGTTTGGCAGCCCTATCAAAGGTTTAGATCGATGAAGTTAGAAGTCGCTCGAGGTTTGTTTTTAGTCGGGGCATTGGGCGTCGCCTCCATTGCCATGGCTGCCTGGGAGCAACCCCGGCCAAAGATTCTGAGCGCAGTCCACGGCGAGGGCCAATGTGCCCTGCCGCGAGTGGCCAAGGCCCAATCGCCTGTACGCCCGGACCATGATCTGCTGTTGTTGATGTTCGGGCTGGCGCAGGGGACGGGGCCGCAGCATTGAAATCACAGCACCACTGAAAGGCCCCGAGTATTCGGGGCCTTTTTGTTTTTGGGTTGGCTTGGGATTCTAACTCTGATGCCTTGGCGGGCCTATCGCGGGCAAGCGCGCTCCTACATTTTTTGCAACGTGCCATGGCCTGATGGACCGAGTTGGTAGTCTTGGTGCCAGACCGAGAGATTGCTTTTAAAGGCGATCAACTGGGTCCATCAGAATGTGGCACGTTTCAACAAATGTAGGAGCGCGCTTGCCCGCGATGCGTCCGAAGGGCATCAATGTGGCGATTTCAAACCAACCCCTCTCGCTCCGATTTCAAATCATCCTTGCCAGCCAACACCGTATAAACACAAGGCAACACAATCAGCGTAAACAACGTTCCCACCGACATCCCCACCGCAATCACCAGACCGATATCGAAACGGCTCACAGCCCCCGCGCCGGTCGCCAGGATCAACGGCACCATGCCGAACACCATCGCCGCTGTGGTCATCAACACCGGCCGCAGGCGAATCGCTGCCGCTTGCTCAACCGCCTCTCGGGCACTCAGGCCTTTGTCGCGCCGCAGCTGGTTGGCGAATTCGACGATCAGGATGCCGTGTTTGCTGATCAGGCCGATCAATGTCACCAGCCCCACTTGGGTGTAGATGTTCAGGGTCGAGATGCCGAGGAACAGCGGGATCAGCGCGCCACAAATCGACAGCGGTACTGTCACCAGAATCACAAGTGGGTCGCGGAAACTCTCGAACTGCGCGGCCAGCACCAGGAAAATGATCGCCAGCGCCAGGCCGAAGGTCACCCACAGCGCATTGCCTTCCTGCACGAATTGGCGGGATGTTCCGGCGTAATCATAGGCAAACCCGGCCGGGGCTTCTTCAATGGCGATCTGACGAACGGTTTCGATGGCCTCGCCCATGCTCACCAGCGGCACGCCCGAGATGATCGCCGAGTTGAGCTGCTGGAACTGATTGAGCTGACGCGGCCGGGCGCGATCGCTGACCTTGATCAGCGTCGACAGCGGCAGCATGGTGCCTTCGGTGTTCTTCACGTAGTAGTTGGACAGCCACTGCGGGTTGTCGCGATACGCCCGTTCCACTTGGGCGATGACCTTGTAGCTGCGCCCGTCGATGGTGAACCGATTGATTTCTGCCTCGCCGAGCAACGTCGCCAGACTGCCGCCCAGATCCTGCATCGACACGCCCATCTGCGCGGCCTTGGCGCGGTCGATATCGACCACCACTTCCGGCTTGTCGAAGGCCAGGTCCAGATCGAGGAAGGCGAACTTGCCCGATTCAGTCGCGCGTTTCTTGATGCGATTCACCACCTCCAGCAAGGCTCCGTAATCGCTGGGCGTGTTGATCACGAACTGGAAGGGCAGGCCCTCACCGGTGCCCGGCAGCGACGGCAGATTGAAGCCGAAGATTTGCAGGCCGGTGATCTGTTCGAGCTTGGCCTGAACCTCGGGCAGCAACTGCATCTGCGTGCGATCGCGCTCGTCCCAGGGCTTGAGCAGGAAGCCGCCGACGCCGGTCTGCACGCCGTTGAAACCATTGATCTGGAACGACGAGTAGTACTCCGGGAACGCCTTGAAGATGCTGATGAACTGGTCGGTGTACTTGTTCATGTAGTCGAGGTTGGTCGGCTGCGGCGAGGTCGCCATCATGAAGATGATCCCCTGGTCTTCATCCGGCGCCAGTTGCGACTGAGTGAACTTGAGAAACACCGGAATCAGGCACAGCACCAGAATCGCGAAGACGATCACCACCGGGCGCGTGTTCAGCGTGCCGTGCAGCAGCCGCTGATAGCGCACCTTCAGACCCTCGAAGAGCTGGTCGAGCTTGTGCGCCAGCCCGCTGGGGTTCTCTTCGTGACGCAAAAGCATGGCGCACATCATCGGCGAAAGGGTCAGCGCGATGATCCCGGAAATCACCACCGCGCCCGCCAGGGTCAGGGCGAACTCCTTGAACAGCGCGCCAGTCAGCCCTTCGAGAAAGCCAATGGGCGCATACACCGCTGCCAGGGTGATGGTCATCGAGACCACCGGCATGGCGATTTCCCGCGCCCCTTCGAGGGCAGCGTTGAGTGGCGTCTTGCCTTCCTCGATGTGGCGATGGATGTTCTCGACCACCACGATGGCGTCGTCCACCACCAGACCGATTGCCAGCACCATGGCCAGCAGCGTCAGCAGGTTGATCGAGTAGCCCATCATCTGCATGAAGAACAGCACGCCGATCATCGACAGCGGGATGGTGATCACCGGAATCAGCACTGAACGTAGCGCCCCCAGGAACAGGAACACCACGACGATCACGATCAGCACCGCCTCGATCAGGGTCTTCACTACCTCATGAATCGAGGCCTGGATGAACAGCGTGGCGTCGTAGGCGATGGACGCTTTCAGGCTCGGCGGCAGCTGGCTTTCCAGCTCCGGCATGATCCGCCGCACTTCCTTGATCACGTCCAGCGGGTTGGAGCTGGGCGTGCCTTTGATGCCGATGTAGACCGACGGCGTGCCATCGAAGGAGCTGACGGTGTCGTAGTTTTCCGCGCCCATTTCCACCCGCGCCACATCGCCCAGCAGCACGCGACTGTTGCCCACGATCTTGAGGGGAATGGCGGCAAAGGTTTCCGGGGATTTCAGGTCGGTGGTGGCGTTGACGCTGGTAACCACGTACTCGCCCTTCACCTCGCCGGCAGCCGAGAGGAAGTTGTATTTGCGCACAGCGTCGGTGACGTCATTGGCGGTCAGGCCGAAACCGGCGAGCTTGACCGGGTCGATCCACAAACGCATGGCGAACACCTGGTTGCCGAGAATCTCGGCTTCGGCCATGCCGGGCAGGGTCGCCAGCTTGGGCTGAATGACCCGAGACAGGTAATCGGTGATCTGCGGGTTGTTCAATTCCGAGCTGTAGAAGCTGATGTACATCAGTGCCGAGGCGTCGGCAGCCTCTTTGGTCAGCACCGGGTCTTCAGCGTCCTGAGGCAGCTTGTTCTTCACCTCGTTGGCCTTGGCCAGCAGCTCGGTGTAAAGGCGGTCGCTGTTGGCGCCGATACGCGCGTAAATCGAGATCACCGAGAAGTTCTGGCGACTGACCGAGGTCATGTAGTCGATGCCTTCGGCGCTGGCCAGACTTTGCTGCAAGGGCTGGGTGATGTAGCCCTGAATGGTCTCGGCGTTGGCGCCGGGGTAGGCGGTGGTGACGGTGATCAGCGCATTCTCCATCTGCGGGTACTGGCGGATGGTCAGTTTGCTGAACGCCTGAAAGCCCAGCAGCACGATCAGCAGGCTGATCACGCTGGCGAGCACGGGACGGCGGATGAACGGGTCGGTAAATGCCATGGCAAGCTCCTTCGAACAGTCCCCAGGGTCAGTCAACCTTGGGCTGATCGCTCTGTTCGACGGGGGCTGCCGGAGCGGCGCTGATGGCGACGGCCATGCCGTTGTCCAGTTTCAACTGGCCACCGGTGACGACCCGTTCGCCCACGTTCAATCCCTTGCGGATGATCACAAGCCCCCCACGGCGCTCGCCGGTCTCGACGAAACGCCGCTCGACCATCAACTGCGGCTGGCCTTTGTCGTTCTTCTCGGGCTGGCCGTCGGCGTTTTTTTTCGGCGTGATGACGTACACCGAGTTGCCGTACAGCGTATAGGTAATGGTGCTCTCGGGGACGACCAGCTCTTGGGTGTCCTTGCCCAGGATCACCTGCAGATTGGCGAACATGCCGGGCAGAAGTTTGCCATCCGGGTTGGGCAGGGTGGCACGCACCAGCACGTTACGTGTGGCGTCCTCGACCTTGGGGTTGATGGCACTGATGCTGGCATTGAAGGTTTGCTCGGGGAAGGCGCTGACGGTGACTTGCACCTGCTGGCCGATAGAGAGTTTGGGCAACACCTGCTCAGGCACGAAGAAGTCGGCGTAGAGGCTGCTCAAATCCTGCAATGTGGCGATGACCGTACCGCTGGCGAGGTAATCGCCCACGTCCACCTGACGAATGCCGATGGTGCCGCTGAACGGGGCGAGGATGCGCTTCTTGGCCAGGGACGCATTGAGTTGCGCGACCGTGGCGGCGGCTTTTTTCTGGGCTGCAGCGAGCTTGTCGAAGTCCCCTCTGGAAATCGCCGCATCGCCCACCAGCTTGCTGCCCCGCGCGTAGTCGACCTGCGCCAGGCCCAGATCGGCCTCGGCGGTGCCCAGCAGGGCTCTTTCCACGTCGCTGTCCAGTTGCAGCAACGGCTGACCGACTTTGACCTTCTGCCCGGATTCGAACTGCAGCGCCTTGACCGTGCCTGCGACCTCAAGGCTCAGGTTCACGCCCTGCAACGCCTTGAGACTGCCGATGGCGGGCAAACGGTTTTGCCAGGGCCGTGCCTCCACGACCGCCACTGCCACGTTGACCGGCGGTTTGGGGGCGGTAAATTGCTGGATCTGTTTGTAGACCGAAAATGCCTTATACCCGCCCAGGGCCAGCACCACGATCACCACAACCCCCAACATGATCAACATGCGGCGACGCAACATATTCCATTTCCTTGGAAAAAAACCGATGAATCAGGCGAGCACGGTAATCGTGTCGCGGTTTGTGCTGGCTTGGGATTGTTACATTGATGCCCTTCGGGCGCATCGCGGGCAAGCGCGCTCCTGCATTTTTTGCAACGTGCCGCAGTCTGAGAGATCGGATTGATCGCTTTTAAATGCAATCTATCGGCCTTGCACCAAGGCTACCAACTCGGTCCATCAGGCTATGGCACGTTTAAACAAATGTAGGAGCGCGCTTGCCCGCGATAGGCCCGAAGGGCATCAACGTGGCGTCCGCGAGCCAAGCTTTACACAAGATGCAAATGGTTGTCCCACAACCCCGCAGGCAACTCCAGGGGCTGGGGGATCAGCGTGTTCTGACGGCAATCATAGAACCGACAACGGCCCTGACCCGAGGTCACGACGAACCCGTCCTTCACCGCGCCCACCCCGGCGCAGTCCGGCAGCGGTGCGTCGAGCTTCACCGCGCCGCTGTCCAGGTCCCAGATGAAGAAACGATTTCCCCTTGGCGCCGTCAAGGCCACCAGGCGCAAATCGCTGTGAATCGCGACGCTGGCGGTGTAATGAGCCATCGCCTGCAACTGCTGCTCGGCCACGGGAAACGCCTGAAAAGGCTGCCCCGGACGCTTGATCGCCAGTAGCTCGGCGGACTCGTGAGAAGGCCCCATGAACTGCTGACCGGCGACAAGGGTCCCGTCGCTGGCAATCGCCATATGGCGCACGCTGTTCATCTGTTGCGACAGGCTTTCCTTGCTCAGCAATGTGCCGTCCCGCTTCATCAACACCAGGCTCGGCTCCATGGCATCGAGGTTCATCTCCACGCGGCTCTCTGCCTCGGTGCGGATGCCGCCGTTGGCGACCGCCAGGGTCTCGCCATCGGGCATCCACGACACCTGATGAGGCCCGATGCCATGGGTGGAGATTTCACCGGCATGCTCCAGGCGTTCGCCGACGAAACGGTACACCCCGAGCAAACCACGGCCCGGATCGGTGGTGTCGTTCTCGGTGGCGTACAGCCATTCGCCACTGCGGTGGATCACGGCGTGGCCATAGAAATGCCGGTTCGGCCGCGACGTGATGGTCTGCAACAGACGGCCGTCACGCAAATCGATCAGGTAGCTTTCGGTGCCCGGTCGTCTGGCGACGAACAGCGCAATCGGCCGCTCGGGGTGATTGATGATGTCGTGGCAACGCTGGGCAACTTGCGTGGCGAATACCTGAGTGCCGTCCACGCGATAACCCACGGCGTAGTGCTGGCCGTTGCCGTCGTCGCGGGCGGACAGCAGCAGCGGGCTTTCGCCTTTTTTCCTGAACAGCGTCCAGCCGCCCAGGGTGCAGGCGCTGAGGACAAGGCTGCCGAGAGCCAGAGCCTGACGTCGCAACATATCAGTCACCATCGTTGGCGTTGAAACCGAGCTGGATGCCCAACGCCTTGGCCAGTTCGCCTTCGTGCAGGCGATGGACCACGTTAAGGCTGTCGTAGAACGCATTCAACTGCTGGCGGCCCTGATCCGTGGCCAGCAGCTCGGCCAGTGGGGGCTTCAGCGCTGCCAGCTGTTTGCGACTCTCTGCGTAGGCAGCGTCGATCTTGTCGGCCAGCGGTTTCTGCTCGGCGGGCAAGAGGCCGCGCAGGCCCTTGTTATCGACGCCCGACCACACTGTTTCCGCGCTCGTCAGACTCGCCTGCAGGCTGCTCAGGGAGGCATTGCTGCGCCATGCCTCGGCCTGGAACGGTTGCGGCACCCCCTTGGATTGACGACCCAGTGGCGTGCCGAGCTTTTTCTTGAGGGTGTCCAGCGCCGTGACCTGCACGCGCAGCAGTTCGGCGATGGCTTCGTGGGAGTCGGCGTAGCGCTGGTTGGGGAATTTGCTCAGTTGCGCGAGCATGCCGTCGGTGCTGTTCCAGCTAGTGAGGATCTCTTCGGCCAGGGTCTTCTGACGTTCGCCGATGGCGCTCAGCAGCGGGCAATACCGGGCTTTCTGCTCAGCGCTGGCCATGTCGATCTGGGCGTCGAAGAGGATGTATTCATAGGCGGACAGGCCCTGAACCACAACGCTGGATTTGGCCAGCGCGTCAGCGGTGATCTGAGGCTGCGCAGTGATCAGCTGCTCGACCTGACGGCCGACGAGGTTCTTCTTGTCGGGCCAGAACTGGATCTGCCACGAGCGATTGCCCTCGGCGAGTGGGCCGATCAGCAGCGGCTGCAATTGGGCCCAGGCTTTTTGCGCGTGAAGGAAATCGGCGCGGGCGGTGTCCAGATCGGTCTTGCCCTGGCAGAATGCCAGCGCGCTGACCGCCAGTTGCCGGTCGGCGTCGACCCAGCGGCTGTAGGTCGGCAGGATCACCTGCTTGGCGATGGCCGCCGATGTCACGGCCTGCGGGTCCGAGGGCGCACAGGCACCCAGCGCAAGCGCGGCGAGGCTGGTGAACAACAGCTTGGGACGGAACATGCCCGGCTCCTTATCTTTTTGAAAACACAGTTATAGAGAATTCAGAAACGCCAACAGCGCCGCCCGTTGCTGGGCATCGAAGGCCAACACCTGACGCTGCGCCGGCAAGGCTTCACCGCCATGCCACAGCACGGCTTCCATCAGGTTGCGCGCGCGCCCGTCGTGCAGAAATTGCGTATGCCCGCTGACCTCCTGGGTCAGGCCGATGCCCCACAGCGGCGGGGTGCGCCATTGCTGGCCGCTGGCGCCGAACTCGCTGAGATTGTCGGCCAGGCCTTCGCCCATGTCGTGCAGCAACAGGTCGGTATAGGGGCGGATCACCTGATTGGCCAGCTCGGGTTCCGCGGCGTCGGCAGCGGTGGTGAATTGCGGTGTGTGGCATTGCTGGCAACCGGCCTTGAAGAACAGGTTCTTGCCCTGCAGCACCTGCGGATCGCTGACGTCGCGCCGCGCAGGCACGCCCAGATTGCGGGTGTAGAAGGTGATCAGGCGCAGAATGTTGTCGCTGACTTCCGGCTCGCCGTTCGGGCCCTTGCCGCTGGGCGCTTCGAGGCAGGCGGTCTGCGCAGGCGTGCAGTCGTCGTCGGGTTTGAGGCGGGAGGTCAGGCCCATGTCACCGGCCAGCGCATGAGCATTCTGCTGATTGACGCTGGGTTGCGAGGCTTTCCAGCCGAAGCGACCGAGCACGGTTTTCTGCTGCGCCTCGTCCCAGACCCAGTTGGGCGTGCCAGTGATGCCGGTGCCGTTCTTGTCGTCAGGGTTGGCGTTGGCGAGGATCGCCTCTTGCGGGATCGCTTCGAGCAAACCGAGGCCGATCATCGGCGGTGCGACTCGGGCAGAAGCGCGGGTCTGCGGGTGCATCGGCCCATAGCCGAGCTGAGTGATCTGCAGGGTAGGACGGCGCAGATGAGCGGGCGTGCCGTCACGGAAATGCACGGTCAGCGAGTCGTAGTCGACACGCACCTTGGCCTCGGGCGTCACCCCGGGAATCGCCATGTCCTGCAGCTGCATGCCGTACACCGGCTCGGGGGTGAGGCCCAGTTGTTTCACGCGCTCGGCAAAGGCAGCCTCATCGGGGATCGACAGACGCACCAGCATCGAAACCGCGTTGTCGGCACCCGGCTCGGGCGGATGGCCGCGACCGTCCTTGATGTGGCAGTTCTGGCAGGCATTGGTGTTGAACAGGGGGCCCAGGCCGTCGCGCGCAGTGGTGGTCGACGGGGCAATGACCCAAGGATTACGGAAGAAGCTGTTGCCAACGCTGAAGTCCAGGCGACGGCTTGGCGACAGGTTGCCTGATGGCAGCGAGAAGGCATTTCGGTCGCTGCGATTGACCGTCGCGGCGCCACCGGATTGCGCTTCCCCCGGTTCGGCGGCGGTAAAACGCGGGGCGTCATCGCACCCGCCAACGGCCGAAGCCACCAGCAGGAAAAGCGAAAAACGGAGCCGCGCAGTCATACACATCCTGCAAAGGGGGAAAATCGGGGCGAGCAAGCTTACCAGCCCCGTGTTGGACGAATAAGAGGGATTTGCGGTTGTAAGCGCCTCTCGAAACGTGTTGTAACCAATTAGCTTTCGGCCATTAGATACCGACGATTTCCAGCGCCGGGTTGGCTACCAGCAACTGCATCAGACGTCGCTCGCCTTCAATGACCTTGAACGAGCGGTAGTCGCCGATGCCGTCCAGTTGGCGCTCGCGTTCGCGGATGGCCAGCTCCTTGGCCCGTTCGTAGCCGTAGTGATCGACCCTGAAGGATTTGGTCACGCTGCTGCCGTTGCGCAAGGTCGTGCGCGCCACCCAATACGCGATGCCGGTGTAGCAGCGGTAATGCACGCCGGGATAGCCGCTGGTGTTGGTGGCGATCACGCGCTGGCGAATGTCCCGGCTGAGTTTGGGCAGATGCTTGAGCATCAGTTGATCACGACAGGCATCTGCGGCCTTGCGCGCCGCTTCGCGTCCGCCGTAGCGAGAGAATGAGAACAGTCGGTTGAAGGTCCTGCCATCGCGATAGATCGTCACTTTCCAGGCTCTGGGCCCCTTGGAGCCGACCAGCAGATGGATGCCGTAATCGTTGGCTTTGAGCTTGCTGACGCGACGCCTTTTCTTGTTGCTTTTGGGCACGGTCTGTCTCCTCCTGGATGGGGTGGGGTCAAGAAAGTGCACATGATCAGTGGCGAATAAGAGGCGTTCAATCCGACAAAGCGTGAACAGGAAATGCCCTACAGAACTTCCGGATCGGTCTTCAGAAACCTCCCATTTCATAGGGTTTTCAAGGTATTTTCATGCGCAAAAAAGAAGGCCGACCCACAAACGGGTCGGCCTTTTCTCAGCGCTCGGCAAGCGCCCCGGTGGACGCTCGGCTTTGTCGATCAGAACTCGTGATCGGCGTTGTCCGGGTTCAGATCTGTGATGCCCAGTTTGCCTGCCGCCTGCTCGATGGCAGCGGTCTGTTTGACCAGCGCTGCGATGGCGTCGCGAACGACCTGATTGCCTTCGGTGTTGCCCGCAGCGATCAACTGGTCGAAGTGCTCGCCCTTGTTGGCGTGATCGACGATCGCCTGCAGCCTGGCCTGGGTGGCATCCAGGTCGGCGCGCAGGGTGGTGTCGGTGGCAGCATCGGCCTTGGCCACCAGCGAGGACAAGCTCGGGCCGCTGACCTTGCTGCCATCTACGCGGGTGTATTCGCCCAGGTAAACGTTGCGGATACCCAGCCCGTTATAGAAGTGCGAGTTGTGGGTGTTATCGCTGAAGCAGTCGTGCTCGTCTTCGCTGGAATTGGCCTCCAGCGCGACCTTCATGCGCTCGCCCGCCAGCTCGCCCAAGGACAGGCTGCCCATGCCGAACAGCATCTTGCGCAGGCCGCTCTCGCCGGATTCGCCTTCCAGCGTGGCGCGGTAATTATCGGCGACGCCCGGCTTCCAGTTGCCGACCATTTCTTCCAGATCGCTGACCAGCAAGTCGGTAGCGGCTTTCAGGTAGGCGCGACGACGATCGTTATGACCACCAGTGCCGCCTGCGCCTTCGATGTAATCGCTGGCAGGGCGTTCGCCGGCGCCCGGGCCGTTGCCGTGCAGGTCCTGACCCCAGAGCAGGAACTCGATGGCGTGGTAACCCGTGGCGACGTTGGCTTCGGCGCCGCCCAGCTCGTTCAGGCTGGCGAGTTTTTCTGGGGTGATTTCGCTGACATCGACCTTGTCTTCGCCGACCTGAATGGAGGTATTGGCGATGATATTGGCGGTCGCGCCCGGGTTGCCCAGAGCGTGCTGGTAGTCCTTGGCGACGTAGTCGATCAGGCCTTCATCCAGTGGCCAAGCGTTCACCTGACCTTCCCAGTCGTCGATGATGGTGTTGCCGAAGCGGAACACCTCGGTCTGCATGTAAGGTACGCGCGCGGCGAGCCAGGCGTCGCGAGCAGCCTTCAAGGTCTGGTCGTTGGGCTCAGCAAGGAAGGCGTCGACAGCGGTGCTCAGGTTTTTCGCAGTGGATTCGGCGTCGCTGAAGGCTGCGAAGACCATGTTCGCGTAGTTGGCGACCACGACTTTGGCCGCGGCATCGCTGGTCTGCACCGGGGCGGCTGCGGGCGCAGCAGCAGGGGCTGGCGCGGCGGCGGCCGGAGCGGGAGTCGGGGCGGCGGCAGCGGGCTTGTCCTTGCCTTGGTCACAACCGGCCAGAGCGATAGCGATGGCCAGCAGACTGGCGGTAGCCAGGGGCGTACGAATCATGACGGAATCCTGCGTCGAAGAGGTGTGTGAACGGTGGCGAACGCCATAAAAAGCCGCGACATAATGCGAAAGATTTGCATTCTGTGTAAAGGCAAAACGCCCTGACGCGGGCGGGGAGATATTTCAAGCTGTTACAAGATATACAGGGGAGCGCCGGACGTTGGCCTGGTGCTACAAAACCCCGATATGCGTGCGCTGCGCCAGTTTCAGGTACGACAGCAATTCCCGCGCAGGGAGCGGCTTGCTGTAAAAGTAGCCCTGACCTTCGTGGCAGCCCTCGGAAATGACGTACGCCTCTTGCTCGGTGGTCTCCACACCCTCGGCGATGACCTGCATGCCCAGGCTTTTGCCGAGCTGGATGATGGCGCGCACGATGGTGGCGTCGTCATCGTCGTCGATCAGGTCCTGAACGAAGCTCTTGTCGATCTTGATCTTGTCCAGCGGCAGGCTCTTGAGGTAGCTCAGGGACGAGTAACCGGTCCCGAAGTCATCAATGGCAATCAACGCGCCGGAGCGACGCAGGCTGAGCAGGTGCTGGGCAGCGGTGCTGATGTCTTCCATCAGGCCGGTTTCGGTGACTTCCAGCTCCAGGCTGCGCGGCGGCAGGCGGTAGATCTGCAGCAGGTTGTTGACCACGCGCGGCAGCTCGGAGTGGTGCAATTGTACGGTCGACAGGTTCACTGCCATGCGCAGGTCGGTGAAGCCTTGATCGTGCCATTCGCGCAGCTGTTTGCAGGCCTGATCGAGCACCCATTCGCCGATTGCGATGATGGTGCCGTTCTGCTCGGCCAGCGGGATGAACTGATCCGGGGGCACGAAGCCGTGCTCGGGGTGAGTCCAGCGAATCAGCGCTTCGACGCCAACCACGCGCTGGTCGCGGTAGCTGATCTGCGGCTGGTAGACGAGGTGAAACTGGTTGCGCACCAAGGCTTCGCGCAGGTCTTTTTCCAGCTCGCGGCGGCGACGCATTTCGCTGTCGACGCTGGCGATATAGAACTGATAGCGGTTGCGCGACCGGGTCTTGGCCAGGGTCATGGTCTGTTCGGCTTTCTGCAGCAACTTCTCGGTGCTGTCGCCATCTTCCGGGAACAGCGTGATGCCGATGGTCGCGCGCAGGCGGATCTCTTCGCCGTCCACGGCAAACGGCGCTTCAAGGTCATCGAGGACGTTCTGCGCCAGCTCCGCGGCTTCGTAGGGCTGTTCGATGTCGGCCTGAACCAGCGCGAACTGGTCGCCGCCCAGGCGAGCCAATGCGCCAAGGCGGCCGCTGTGGCTGCGCAGGCGATCGGCCAGCGCCAACAGCAACTGGTCACCCGCCTGATAGCTGAATTGCTCGTTGATGCCTTTGAAATCGTCCAGCCCCACGCACAGCACCGCAACGCGATGCTGCACCTTGCCGGCGTCCACCAGAATCTTGTCCAGTTGCTGCTGCAATTGCTGACGGTTCGGCAGGCCGGTGAGGAAGTCGTATTGCGCCATGCGCAGCAGGCTCGATTCCGCTTCGTGGCGCAGGTGGGTGTTGCGTTCGATCGATGCCAGCAGCTGATTGGCGGTGTTGACCCAGATGCCCAACTCGTTCTTTTCATGACCCTTGAGCAGCGGAATCTGGTGCTCGCTGGGGCGGTCGGGATTGATGCTGGTCAGGTGCTCGATGATGCGCGACAGCGGCTTGGTCAGCAGCCAGTGATAAACCAGGTACAGCACCAGCCCCATGGCCAGCGCACGCAGCACGCCGGAGATGAAGATGATCATCGAATTGATCAGGAAACCTTCGCCATACGTGGCGGTGTCCAGGGTGATGCGCAGGTCGCCGTAGTACTCGCTGTAGGGGCTGCGGCCGACCAGCTGCGTGGTAAAGCTGCGCTCCTGGCCGAGAATCGGGTCGGTCAGCCAGCGGGTCGGGGAAGGCTTGAGGTCGCGGGTCTTTTCCGCGAGCAGGGTCTCATTGGGATGGCCAATAGACGCCATGCGCACGGCCTTGTCCTGGAACAGGCCTTCGATGACCTGCATGCCCATTTCGCGGTCAAGGCTATAGACAGCCTGCGTCGACGGGTCCCGGAACATGTCCAGAATCCGTTCGGCGTCTGTGGCGACGGCTTGGCGGGTCTTGTAGGCGTCGTAGACAATTTGTGCGCAACTGAGCACAACGCCCACGACCAGCGCCGAAAACAACACCACACGCAGCAGCTTCACCGACAAGCTGTTTTTGAGTTCCAGCTTCAAATGGCCATTCCTTCATCCATGCCGATAGCGGGGTGACTGGTTGCAAGCATTGGCAATGCAGCGCTCGGGGTCAAGGTTCTGAAGGACCCTTGACCGGTTCAACGGGTAACGACTGCATGCAGGCAACGTTGGCTGTCGGTACTGTGTCGGTAAACAGAGGGTGGAACTTGAGCGACGTTTCGTCGATTCTGATCGAAACTGATATTAGTCCGCTATCGCTGGCTGACAATACATAAAGGAAGAACAGAACGCGAAAAAAAACCCGGACAGGCCGGGTTTCTTCACGCAGGCAGTATCAGGCTGTAAAAGTTTTGCCTTCGAACTGCTCAGCGACGAACTTCCAGTTGACCAGGTTCCAGAACGCCTCGACGTATTTTGGACGCAGGTTACGGTAGTCGATGTAGTAAGCGTGTTCCCAGACGTCGCAGGTCAGCAGCGGGGTGTCGCCGTTGGTCAGCGGGTTGCCGGCGCCGATGGTGCTGGCCAGGGCCAGGGAACCGTCAGCCTTCTTCACCAGCCAGCCCCAGCCGGAGCCGAAGGTGCCGATGGAGGTCTTGCTGAACTCTTCCTTGAACTTGTCGAAGGAACCGAACGCAGCGTTGATGGCATCAGCCAGCGCGCCGGTAGGCTGGCCGCCAGCGTTTGGCGCCAGGCAGTTCCAGTAGAAAGTGTGGTTCCAGACCTGGGCTGCGTTGTTGAAGATACCGCCCGAGGAAGACTTGACGATTTCTTCGAGGGTCTTGCCTTCGAACTCGGTGCCCGGCACCAGGTTGTTCAGGTTCACGACATAGGTGTTGTGGTGTTTGTCGTGGTGATATTCCAGCGTTTCCTTGGAGATGTGCGGTGCCAGAGCGTCATGAGCGTAGGGCAGCGGCGGCAATTCGAAAGCCATGGTAATTCTCCTAATCAGGTCAGGTTGCGGTTAGCGCAAGGCCGATCACGGACGGCCAGACAGAATACGCCGGCGAGTTTTTACTCTTTGCGGCGTAGGGGCTGGATCATAGCACCGGCCCCGGCCCATAACCACGCAACAACTGTGTGGGATAGAGGTTCCAGAGCGATGTGCGGGAACTGATGTAAAGAGGTGATCGGCGCCGCGGTGGTCATTGATGGCGCTGTCCGTCGCGCGACTGTTTGCCGCGAACACGAAATCTGTGGGAGCGAATTCATTCGCGAAAAAATCATACAGACGCTTAGAGGTGTGTCGTCTGCAATGATGTCTCGCGAATGAATTCGCTCCCACAGGTGTTCGTCGAGATAGCTAATTTATGCCGAACGAATCAACTGCACGGCCACGCTGAACATCATCACCGCCACCATCAGATCCAGCAGTCGCCAGGTCGCAGGACGGGCAAGCCAAGGGGCCAGCCACGCGGCACCCATGGCCAGGGCAGAGAACCACAGCAACGATGCGCTGGCCGCACCGGCCACGTAGGCGCCCGGTTCGGTTTGTTGCGCGCCGAGCGAACCGATCAGCAGCACAGTGTCGAGGTAAACATGAGGGTTGAGCAGGGTCACGGCCAACGCAGTCAGCAACACCGCGCGACGCGAACGCTGACCATTGGCGTCGCCTTGCGCAAGGCTTTGTAGCGACAGCGCACGACGCAAGGCCTTGGCGCCGTACCACAACAGAAACACCACGCCTCCCCAGCGTGCGACCGCGAGCAGTGTTGGATTGTGCGCCAGTACATTAGCCAGCCCGAATACCCCGGCGGCGACCAGCACCACGTCGCACAAAATGCAAAGCACCGCTACCGACAGATGGTGCTCTCGACGCAGGCTTTGCGCCAGCACGTAGGCGTTTTGCGTGCCGATGGCCATGATCAGGCCGAACGCAACCAACAGTCCGTTGAGGTAGCTTTGCCACATGATGTCGTGCTCCAGGATGACGATGACACAAGGAAATGATGTGGCGATTGTCGGGGCTTAACCTGTATAAGAAAAACCAATAATCCTGATTGCTCATTAGGAAAAGTGATGTTCGATTACAAACTGCTCGCAGCGTTGGCCGCTGTCGTGGAACAAACGGGGTTCGAGCGCGCCGCGCAAGTGCTCGGGCTGTCGCAATCGGCGGTGTCGCAGCGCATCAAACTGCTGGAGGCTCGGGTTGGCCAGCCGGTGCTGGTGCGCGCAACGCCGCCGTCGCCCACGGAAATCGGTCAGCGGCTGCTCAACCATGTGCAACAGGTGCGCTTACTGGAACGCGATCTGCAAAGCGTGGTGCCTGCCCTGGACGAAGGCGGGGTGCCGGAACGGCTGCGCATCGCGCTCAACGCCGACAGCCTGGCGACCTGGTGGGCCCAGGCAGTGGGGGATTTCTGCGCCGAACATCGCTTGTTGACGGACTTGGTGGTCGAAGATCAGGACGTCGGCCTCAAGCGCATGCGTGCAGGTGAGGTGGCCGCTTGCCTGTGTGCCAGCGAACGCCCGGTAGCCGGGGCGCGCAGTCTGTTGCTGGGCGCCATGCGCTATCGTGCCTTGGCCAGCCCGGCGTTCATCGCCCGGCATTTTCCAAATGGCGTGACGCCCCAGGCCCTGGCGTTGACCCCCGCGCTGGTGTTCGGGCCGGACGATTACCTACAGCATCGCTACATGGCGTCGCTGGGGATCGAAGGCGCGTTCCAGCACCATCTGTGTCCCTCGTCCGAAGGGTTCATGCGCATGACCGAAGCGGGCATGGCGTGGGGGCTGGTGCCCGAAATGCAGGTGCGCGCGCAGATGGCCAGCGGCAGGCTGGTGGAATTGTTCGGCGATCGCTGCATCGATGTGCCTTTGTACTGGCATCATTGGCGCAACGGCGGGCAGCTGCTCACGCAACTGACCGATCACCTGGCGAAAAAAGCCGGGCAGTGGCTGGTGCCGCTGAAGGCGCAGTGAGCGTCATCAGCAATCGAAGAGTGTTATCTGATTCATGAAAGTGTGGAGCGGTAAATGAAGATTCTGGTCACCGGCGCGAGTGGTTTCATCGGCGGGCGCTTTGCGCG
This sequence comes from Pseudomonas sp. GW821-FHT02A11, assembly GCF_059421985.1. Lineage (NCBI taxonomy): Bacteria > Pseudomonadati > Pseudomonadota > Gammaproteobacteria > Pseudomonadales > Pseudomonadaceae > Pseudomonas > Pseudomonas sp. GW821-FHT02A11. The sequence continues at coordinate 484,841 of NZ_JBWKWB010000001.1, read as the reverse complement.
TTTTGCCCTGGAGCAGGGGTTGAGCGTCCGGGTCAACGGCCGTCGCGCAGAAGGCGTTGAGCATCTGGTGCGGCGTGGCGCCGAGGTCATTCAGGGCGATCTGAACGATCCGGACCTGGTGCAGGCCCTGTGCGACGATGTCGAAGCCGTGGTGCATTGCGCAGGCGCGGTGGGTACTTGGGGTAAGCGTCAGGACTTCCATCAGGGCAACGTGCAGGTCACTGAAAACGTGGTCGAAGCCTGCCTCAAGCAGCAGGTCCGGCGGCTGGTCCACCTGTCATCGCCTTCCATTTATTTCGATGGCCAGTCGCACCTCAACATTCGCGAAGAGCAGGTGCCCAAGCGCTTCCACAATCATTACGCCGCCACCAAATATCTGGCTGAACAGAAGGTTTTCGGCGCCGAAGAGTTCGGTCTGGAGGTCATCGCCCTGCGTCCGCGTTTCGTCACAGGCGCGGGCGACACCAGCATCTTCCCGCGCCTGATGCAGATGCAGAGCAAAAAACGCCTGTCGATCATCGGCAATGGCCTGAACAAGGTCGACTTCACCAGCATCCAGAACCTCAACGAAGCGCTGCTCAGCAGTCTTCTGGCGACAGGCTCCGCTTTGGGCAAGGCCTACAACATCAGCAACGGCACGCCGATTCCGATCTGGGACGTCGTCAATTACGTCATGCGCAAGATGGAGCTGCCGCCGGTCACGCGTTATCGCGCCTACGGGCTGGGCTACAGCGCCGCAGCGATCAACGAGGCGGCGTGCATGCTCTGGCCCGGCCGACCTGAACCGACGCTGTCCAGGATCGGCATGCAGGTCATGAGCCGTGATTTCACCCTTGATATCAGCCGCGCCCAGTATTATCTGGATTACCAGCCCAAGGTCAGCATCTGGACGGCATTGGACGAGTTCTGCGGCTGGTGGAAAGCAATGCACGGTACGGCGCTGTAAAATGCCGGGCGCGTCCGATGGTCCTAACGTTCGGCGGGTATACTCCGCCCCCAAGATTCAACGGCTTTGAAAGGGAAACGCATGCGCAAAGATCCGTACGACGACGTCGATGACGTCCCGAGCCTCAGCGCCAAAGATGATGACGACGACTTCATCCCCACCCCCGATGCCCGGCAGCGCACCACGGTCTATTCGCGCACAACGCCAGTGGTCAAGGTCAAGGCGCCAGGCACCGGCGCCTTGTGGGCCCTGATCGGTGCGCTGTTCATCGCATTCTGCGGTCTGGGTTGGTGGAGCTTTCAACAGGTGTCGTTGATGGAGCAGCAACTGGTCGCGACGCAGGAAAGCTTCGCACGCATCAGTGAGGAAGCGGCCGGGCGTTTGCAGGATATTTCCGGCAAGGTGGTGGCGACCGAGTCGGTGGCCAACAGCGGTGGCGAGGCGTTGAAAGCGCAGATCAAGGCGTTGCAGGATCAACTGGCTGATCAGAGCAAACAGCAGCAGGGCGTGGCCGGGTTGCAGGGCGGTCTGGACAAGCGTCTGGAGTTGATTGCCGCGCAGACAACGCAACAGCAGGCAACCAATCAGCAGTTGCAGGATCAGCTCAAGGCCGTGACCACGGAGTTGGCCGCGCTGAAGGCAGCGATGCCGGATGGCAAGTCGGCGCAGAGTCAGCAGGATCGGCTGGATGCCGAGCTCAAGAGCTTGAGCGCGGATGTGGCGAATCTGAAGAAGAGCAACAACAGCCAGGCGATCGAGCGGCTGGAGCAGGACATGATCGTGCTCAAGAGCGAGCAGGACAATCGTCCGGCGGCGGGGGCTTCTTCAGGGGCGAGTACCCAGGAGTTCGACGCATTCCGCGGGCAAATGACGCGGAATCTGAATACGTTGCAGAGTCAGATTCAAACGCTTTCGCAGCAGATCAATGCGCGGCCGTAGGTGAAGTTGACGGGCCACCGCTACATTGATGCCCTTCGGGCCTTTCGCGGGCAAGCGCGCTCCTACATTTTTTGCAACGTGCCACATCGGATGCACCGAGTTGTCAGCTTTTAAGAGCTAAGAACTCGGTCCGTCAGGCCATGGCACGTTTAAACAAATGTAGGAGCGCGCTTGCCCGCGAAAGGCCCGAAGGGCATCAATGTAGCAATCTAGCGTCTCACAACGCCGGATAGTCGATATACCCCACCGCACCCTTGCCATAGAACGTCTCGGGATGCGGCTCGTTCAGCGGCGCATCCTTGGCCAGACGCTCCGGCAGATCCGGGTTGGCAATGAACGGCACGCCAAACGCGACGGCATCCGCCTTGCCACTGGCCAGCCACTCATTGGCGCTTTGCTTGGTGAATTTCTCGTTGGCGATGAACACCCCGCCAAATGCTTCTTTCAGACGCGGACCGAGGCTGTCGTCCAGTTCGCGCTCGCGGGCGCAAATGAAGGCAATGCCGCGTTTGCCCAATTCCGACGCCACGTAGGTGAAGGTCTCGGCCAGGTTGTCGTCGCCCATGTCATGGGCGTCGGCGCGAGGTGCCAGGTGCACACCCACACGGCCAGCGCCCCAGACTTCAACGGCGGCGTCGGTCACTTCCAGCAACAGACGGGCGCGGTTTTCCAGCGAGCCGCCGTAAGCGTCGGTGCGGGTATTGGTGCTGCTTTGCAGGAACTGATCGAGCAGGTAGCCGTTGGCGCCGTGGATTTCCACGCCGTCGAAACCGGCGGCCTTGGCGTTTTCGGCACCGACGCGGTAGGCCTCGACGACGTCTTCGATTTCGGCCAGCTCCAGCGCGCGCGGGGTCGGGTAATCGGACAGCGGGCGAACCAGGCTGACGTGGCCTTTGGGCTGGATGGCGCTTGGCGCAACCGGCGCTTCGCCGTTCAGGTAGCTCGGGTGCGAGACGCGACCGACGTGCCACAGTTGCAGCACGATCTTGCCGCCGGCGGCGTGCACGGCCTTGGTGATGTTGCTCCAGCCGCGCACTTGATCGTTGGACCAGATGCCGGGAGTGTCCGGGTAGCCAACGCCCATCGGGGTGACCGAGGTCGCTTCGCTGATGATCAGGCCGGCCGAGGCGCGTTGCACGTAGTACTCGGCCATCATCGCGTTAGGCACACGGCCTTCGTCGGCACGGCAGCGGGTCAGCGGGGCCATCACGATACGGTTGGCCAGTTCCAGCTCGCCCATCTTGATCGGGTCAAAAATCGTGGTCATTGGGGATATCCTTGATGCTTCGGTAAAGGGTGAATCCGCAGTCTTTTGTCGCCAGAGTGCAGCGCTGACTCTTGAGGCTCAGCTCGCTACAACAGCCAGCTCGGCATCGCCGCGCTGACGGTAAACAATCAGGGTCACGCTCAGCTCAAAGCTGTTTGCCCAACTCCTGCAAAAACGCCTGAATGGCGTCTTCGTTGCGTTTGAAGAAATGCCACTGTCCGTGCTTTTGGCTGGTGATCAGCCCGGCACGTTGCAGTTGCGACAAGTGGGCCGAAACCGTCGACTGCGAAAGGCCCGCGCGCTGGTCGATCTGACCGGCGCAGACACCGCCCTCAAATGAATGGAGCTGGTCCGGGAAGCAGGTCGCGGGGTCTTTGAGCCAGGCAAGGATCTGCCGACGAACCGGGTGCGCCAGGGCTTTTATTGTCTCGTCGAGGTCGATAGGCATGTCGTTCTCAATGCGTGCGTAGCGGTATATCGCGATGAGGCGAACCTTATATCTATAAATCGCGATATACAAATATGAATGGGTGCTAAGCAGAGAACGAATCGGTATATCGGGTTATAACGATATGGATATTTGCCAGATAATAAGTGTAGGCTCACAGCGTCAATTCCAGACCCTCCCACAGAGGGCTGTGCATTTTGAGGAAAATAGGTTTTTGCTCCCATGAACTACCTCGCGCATCTTCACCTTGGCGGTCAGAACCCTCCTCAGTTGCTCGGCAGTCTGTACGGCGATTTCGTCAAAGGGCTGTTGCCGGGGCGGTTTCCTGCAGACATCGAAGACGCCATCCGATTGCATCGGCGTATCGATGTCTTTACCGACGCTCATCCCGTCATCAAACAGGCGATGAGCCGTTTTCCCAGCGAGCGCAGGCGCTATGCGGGGATCGTGCTCGACGTGTTTTTCGATCATTGCCTGGCGCGAGACTGGGCTCAGTACTCGGACGTGCCGCTGGGTGCATTTACCGATAAGGTCTACCGCGTGCTGGCCGAAGAGCCGAATCTGCCGGAGCGCCTGGCTTACATCGCACCGCGCATGGCAGCGCAGGACTGGCTGGGTTCGTACGTGGATTTCGACGTGGTGGGCAACGCGCTGGCGGGGATTGCTCGACGCCTGTCGCGCCCCGAAGGGCTGGCCGGCGCGATGCAGGAACTGCAGGCGCTTTATCGGCCGTTGAGTGAGGACTTTCGTGCGTTTTATCCCGAGCTTCAGGCGTTCGCTCAGGCCGCTCTTGCTGCGGGGCGTGACTCGGCTGGCTGACGGGCTTCACCCGACTCGTTCGCGTTGCCAAACAGGGCAGTCTGCACCGCTTGCTGAGCCTCGAACGCCAGCGCTGCGCGCTCCTTGCCCTGAGAGGTGATCGGGGTCAACAACTGAATGTGCACCTCGCTCACCTCGTTGGCGAACAGTCGGCGCAGGTGCGAGAGCAGGTCGTCATCGCCAATGAACGGCGCGATCTGATCCGGCTTGCCATCACGCAGGTATTGAATCGCCACGGGCTGGACAGCCACACCGGTTTCAATCGCGCTCGACAGCAGGCGACCGTGGAAGGTGCGCAGGCTCCGGCCATCGGTGGTGGTGCCTTCGGGGAAAATCACCAGCGAGTGATTGCCCAGCAAGTGTTGGCCCATCTGTTTTTGAATCAACTTGCTGTCGCCCGAACCGCGACGAATGAACAGCGTGCCGGCTTTCAGTGCCAGCCAGCCGGCCACCGGCCAGGTGCGCACTTCAGCCTTGGACAGAAACGACAGCGGGGCCAGCATGCCCAGCAGCGGGATGTCGGTCCAGGACACATGATTGCTGATCCAAAGCATTGGTTGGCTCGGCATATGACCGCTGACCCTGACGCGAAACGGCAGGGCAGCGGTCAGGCGTTTCATGAACCAACTGGTCCAGCGCTGACGCCGGGCCATGGAGGCGCCGATGCGCAGGCGCTCCATCAGGGCGAAGGTGCCGGCGATGGTCAGGCCCAGAGCGATGACCGACAGCACGCGGACGACACGCGCATGACTGCGCAGCGGGCTCATCACACGGCTGCCTTGAAATGGCGGGCGTAACGCGGGCAGAGCTCGTCGCGCTTGAGCAGGATAAACACGTCGGCCACCTGGAAATCTTCGTCCCAGCAGGGCTCGCCGCAGATTTTCGCGCCCAGGCGCATGTAGGCCTTGAGCAACGGCGGCATTTCGCAGATCACGTTGTTCGGCAGGTCCAGGCTTGGCAGCGGATTTTTCGGCTCGGCGCGCAGGTGCTCGGTGCTCAGGTAGCGTTCGCGCAGGCGCTGCATGATCGCGTGGGCCTGAATGCCGCCGTCCTGCATCGGGATGCTCGCGCAGCCCATCAGATAGCTGTAGCCGCCTTCGTTGAGCACTTCGGCCAGCTCGCTCCACAGCACCGCGATGGTGCCGCCATTACGGTAGGCCGGGTCGACGCAGGTGCGGCCCAGCTCCAGAATCGGGCCTTGCAGATGGCCCAGGCCATGCAGGCTGAATTCTTCTTCGCTGTAGAACCGGCCCAGGGTGTTGGCGGCCTTGTGGTCCAGCAGGCGAGTGGTGGCGACCAGCTTGCCGCTGCTGAGGTCACGCACGCCGATGTGCATGCAATGTACGTCGTAATCGTCGATGTCCAGGCCCAGCTCGGCGCCCTTGAGTTTGGCGTTGAATTCGCCACTGAAGACACTGAAGCGCAAAGCCTGCGCTTGCTGCATGGCTTGAGGCCCGATCAGGCGCTCGGCCTGCAGGCGGCGTTCGGAGCGGGTGTCTCGAATACTGGCGATCTGAGTCATGTGACGTCTCCGTGGGCCAGCCTTCGTCCAGGCCGGTCGACTGATTATTCGAAGCATTGCTGTACGAATGCAGGCTAGGGAGGGCCGATGTCATGACCATTAAGCTTTGGTGATGGTTGCGTGACAGGGTTCGAGACGCGTGAGGGGGGGCTGGCTTCACGCATGACCATCTGTGGGAGCGAATTCATTCGCGAAGATTTCACAGGCGATGCACATGTGTCGCCTGCGCTAACGTCTCGCGAATGAATTCGCTCCCTCAGGAAGATCGCGTCCCTCCGATGATGCCGCGGCGGTCGCGTCGCAGCGGGAACACCATGCGCTGTCATCAATGCCTGCTAGGGTTTCTCGCACCCTGCATTCGAGACCCTTTCATGCGCCGTCTGCTGTTCATCTTTCTGCTGTTCGCTCGCTTGGCGTTTGCCGACATCTGGCCTGACGATCAATGGTTTGCCCGGCCGCTCACACCCAGCGCCGCGCTCAAGGATCTGGAGGCCTACGCATTCCCACCGCGTGACGAACTGCAACGCGAAGGCATTCGCACCGACGCGCTGCTGATCATCCACAACGGCGAGGTGGTCTACGAACGCTATGCCGGTGTCACCCACGCACAGACCCCGCACCTGACCTGGTCGATCAGCAAGAGCATTCTTGCGACAGTGCTCGGCGTGGCATTCGGTGAAAACCGGTTCAAGCTCGACGACCCGGTCGCCAGGTTTTATTCGCCGTTCAACGCCCATCCGGACGTCAAGATCAAGGACCTGCTGCACTGGGCTTCCGGTCTGGACTGGCAAGAAGACTACGAATACGCACCGTTCAACTCGTCGGTCGTGGCGATGCTCTACACCCGAGGCCGCGACGACATGGCGCGCTTCACCGCCGAGCACAAGGTCGCCAGCATGCCGGGCACCTCCTATCGCTACTCCAGCGGCGACAGCACCGTTCTGGCGGCAGCGCTGAAGGGCATGGTCGGCGACGCCGCATACCCGGATTACCCCTGGACCGCATTGTTCGACCCCTTGGGCATCAAAAGCGCGGTCTGGGAAACCGACGCCACCGGCACCTTCGTGGGGTCGTCCTACGCCTATATGACCGCTCGGGATCTGGCGCGCATCGGCCTGCTGATGCAGCGTGGCGGGCGCTGGCAAGGCCGTCAGGTGCTGCCAGAGGCCTGGGTCGATTTCAACCTCACACCGTTTTCATCCCGGCTTCCAACAAACGAGGCCCCTGGCGGCCATTGGTGGCTGAACAAGACCGCCCACGGCACACCCGGCCCCTGGCCTGATGCCCCGTCCGATACCTTCGCAGGCCTCGGGCATTGGGGGCAGGCGCTGTACGTGATCCCCAGCGCTAATCTCGTGATCGTGCGCTACGCCGACGACCGCGACGGCACCTATGACCACAATCAGTTGCTTAAAAGGGCCCTTAAAGCCGTGAGCGGGGAGGGCGCCCACTGAACCCGCGCAAAGGCTTCATCCGACGTCGCCCGTTCAGCAGCATTGGCATCGTGCTTGCGCTGTGTCTGCTCGCCGTGATCGGGGTCTGGCGCGTTCAGTTGCAGGCCTTCCCGACCCTCATCAGCGCCTACACCGCCAAGGAATATTGTTCGTGCCGGTATGTGATGAACAACCCGGTTGACTACTGTCAGAGCTACGTAAAGCAGTGGTTGCCGAGCACGCTGACGGAAAGCCTGGACGCCAAGCGCATCACCGCCACCGGCATGGGGCGTGAGAGCAGCGCACAGTGGCAGGGGCCTCGTCAGGGCTGTCGATTGCTGCCTGCGCACCCCTGAGGCGAACGTCCCCATTTGCCTGTGGTCTGACAGCCGGATAAGGTTGCCCCACTCGCGCCTCTGGAGTTCTCATGCCCACACTTTCTCGCCTGCTGCTGGCCTCGCTCGCCGTCCTGGCGCTGCCTGCTCAGGCGAACTGGTATCTGGATAACGAGTCGTCGCGGCTGTCGTTCATTTCCAACAAAAACGCCGATATTTCCGAAGTCCATCGCTTCCTTAACCTTCACGGCAAGGTTGACCCCAGGGGCGTGGCCGAGCTTGAGGTCGAGCTGGATTCGATAAGCACCGGTATCCCCCTGCGTGACGAACGTTTGCGTCGGCAGCTGTTCGACGTCAAGCAGTACCCCGAAGCGAAAATCACTGCACAACTGGACATGCGCCCGATCACCGCGCTGGCCCCTGGTGCACAGCTGGAGCTGCGCCTGCCGCTGAAGGTGCAGATGCACGGCCAGTCGCAAAGCTACCGCGCCGAACTGTTGGCCACGCGCCTGGACGAGCGGCGCTTTCAGGTGGTGACCCTTGAGCCGGTGGTGCTGCACGCCGAGGACTTCGGCCTGCTGCCGGGGCTGGAAAGCCTGCGACGCGTGGCGGATCTTTCGGCGATCGGCTTCTCGGTGCCGGTGGGCGCCGTGCTGATCTTCACGGCGCGCTGACCATGAGAGGCGCGATCTTTCCGTGGCGTGACGATAACCAGTTCAACCTGATGAACGACGGGCCGGCCTTCTTCCCGCGCATGATCGCGGCGATCGAAGGCGCGCAGCAGCAGATCGAGCTGGAGCTGTATTTGGTGGAAGCGGGGGCTTGTGCCGAAGCCGTTGTGCAGGCGCTGGTCAATGCCGCAAGACGGGGCGTGATCGTGCGTTGCCTGTTCGATGACTTCGGCTCGCTGGCGTTCACCCTGAGCCTGCGCACGCGGCTGACCGAGGCGGGCGTGATTCTGCGCTTCTACAACCGTGTTCACTGGCGTCGGGGCATCCGTAACTTTTACCGCGATCATCGCAAGCTGCTGCTGGTGGACAAGGCGCTGGCCGTTGTCGGCGGCACCGGGGTGACCGACGAATTCTGGCGCCCGGATCAGGATGTCAGCGAGTGGCACGAAGTGATGGTAGAGATCCGAGGTCCGCTGGTCATCGACTGGCAGGCGCTGTTCGACCGCCAGTTCCACGCCAACCCGCGCCGCCGCGCCTGGCGCCCGGCAGACAATTTCGGTCTGCCGCGGCTGCCCCAGGCTCCGGTCAGCGGCCAGGGTTTGGGTCGCGTGGCCTACGCCGATTCCCGCCAGCACCGCGACATCCTGCAATCGCTGATCCGCGCGCTGAACACCAGCAAAAAGCGCATCTGGCTGGCGACCCCGTATTTCCTCCCCACCTGGAAAGTCCGTCGCGCACTGCGCCGCGCCGCTGCCCGAGGCGTCGACGTGCGCCTGCTGCTCACCGGCCCGCGTACCGATCACCCTTCGGTGCGCTACGCCGGCCATCGTTATTACCCGCGTCTGCTCAAGGCTGGGGTCAACATCTTCGAATACCAACCCTGTTTTCTGCACCTGAAAATGGTGCTGGTGGACGACTGGGTCAGCATTGGTTCTTGCAACTTCGACCACTGGAACCTGCGCTTCAATCTGGAAGCGAACCTTGAAGCGATGGACCCTGCCTTGACCCTCGCCGTGGCGGGGAGCTTTGAGCGGGATTTTCTCGTCAGCGTTGAGGTGAGCCTGGAAACCTGGCAGGCCCGGCCCCTGTGGAGCCGGGTCAAGCAGCGGGTGTGGGGGTGGGTTGACCGGTTGGTGGTCAACGCCCTTGACCGAAGGGGCTGAGTCGAGTGATTGGCTGGCGTTTAGTATCGTGTGACTTGCCGTCTGCGTGAACTATGCTGACCCTGAACCGTGATCTGGCGACGGTCTGTGGTTGAGAGGCGTTGGTTTCAACTGGGGTCACCGCGCATCGTGCGGGTTCCCGAACGGCGCAGACGCTGAATCTGGAAGGTGGTCTGGCTGCCAACGGCTGTTGGCCTTCATGATTAACGTGAATGAGGATCGTGAGATCGTTGAACCGATCTGTCTGCGCTTCGACTTTCCATGCTTGCAGGCCAAAATCGCTGAGTATTCTGGCGGTACTCTTACCGTTTTGTGTTTCTGTAAAAAAAGCCGTCTTCAGTCTATCGGGATCATGTTTCCATCGTTGAGCGACAGCCTTGACCCCTTCATTACTGATATGGGTCCGTTTTATCAACGAGGGCAGTTGGCCAAAAAAACCTTGGCGCTCTGCAATGATGGTGTATTGGGCTAATGCTATTTCGTTTGCATGGGTTGTTGGGTGTCCGGTGTCGCGGTACTTGAAGTTGTACTGAAAGCGCCATTCGTGAGGAAAGAACTGATTCTCGAAGTGATCGTATTCGCTCCCGGTGTAACCAGCACGTTTGTAGTTCGAAAGAATCGAGTGTTCGCTGATGTCGTGCTCATACAGGCTGGTGATAGCGTCATAGGCGCTCGGCGATTGATCCACCACTTCCATAAGCCTTTCCCGCAACGCGGCGGCTTGGGGTGTTTCTCCGAAGTTTCCCGATACATCAATCAGCGTAAATGGATTATCACGAACGAATCTGAACACATTCAGCCCGTCGATATCTCTTTGAGGATCCGGATTCAACCATCGCTGCAACCACGGCGCGTAATACCTGAACCCATAGTAATAAAGCCCTGAGGCATCGCGTTCTTTACCGGAATAACGGATCGTCTTGTACTTCGCTTCAATGGAACTTCGTGCCGCCCACCATGAGGTTCCACCGAAGGGGTAATAGTTCTCCTGACTGATGAGCTCACCTTTATCCTCAAGCTCCAGCGCGCTGGAGCCCATGTGATCGTTCAGGGTGTAGCGGATTTGATTGTTGGCGATGCCCTCTGATTTTCCGCCAGGCCAGTGCAATACCCGCACGTTATTTCGGCCTGTCTGCAGGACGCTGATTTGCAGCGCTTCGCCCGTTACTTCAGTCCTGAGTTCAAGGCCTGGCAAATAACGTACCTCGCCCACCAGCGTTCGCGATTTGGCCAATGCAGTGCAAATTTTCCGGCAGCGTTGACCGCTGCCGTCGTACACGTAGCGTTCTTCATCGTTGCCGCTGGTTTCTCGTTCCACGCCACTCACACTGCGCAGCTGATTACGCAAGTCCCAGGTCAAATCCTGTCCGCGAATCAGCTGCTGCAGATTGCCGTTGGCATCGAAGCCTTCATCAAAATTCAGATCGACATCCCCTTCAGGCAGGCTGCGATTGCTGTCAGGGGCGATGAGCATCTTGCGGGTAAACGACTGCGCGCCGACATGGCGCATCTCGAGCAGATTTCCGCCCGTGTCGTAGTCGTAACTCTGGGTGTAGTTGCTCAGTTGGTTGGGGTCTTGCGGCAGGTTTTGCAGCGTCGGCAGTGCAGGGCCATGGCTGGTGCCGCTGGACACTTCGCGGCCTGTGGCCTCGATCAACTGGTACAGCGTGTCGTAGCGATATCGACTGACAGGGTCGATGCGCTGGTTGGCGAAGAATCGAACGGGCTGCGCGGTGTCCTCGATTTCAACGATGTTGCCGACCGGGTCGTAGCGATGATTCAGGTCCTGCAAGAGGGTGCTGTCGGCTTTTGAAGAGAATATGCGTGTCAGTCCTCCGCTTTCCGGCTCGTAGGTTTTTTCGGTGATCACGCCGTTGCCCAAACGCTCGCTTTCCACTTGGCCATCCGGGTTGTAGTGCAGATCGCTGATGAGCGTCTGAAAGGTGTGTGCGTCGGCCAGCTTTAGGCGTATTTCCCGTAGGAACCCGCCAACGGTATTGAGGTATTCGGTGCGATTGCCGACAGCATTGGTCTGGGACATCAAGGATGCAGTGGCATCGAAAACCCTCGTGGTGGTGTGCCCGGTTCCAGGTTCCAGCAGTGCATCGCGTTGCTCTGTACCAAGGGGCCAATCAGGTGGGGCGTCGGTCTGTAAAAACCTTCGATTTTCGATCAACACACCGCCTGTCAGGCCGAATTCATGAGCACGCCATGTGCCCGCAGGATCGTCATGGCGGATCAGTCGTCCGCATTGATTTCGTTCTGCGCACAACGTCGAGGTATCGCCATAGGTGTACCGCTCGACCACATTCGGCGCAGCATCAGCGTCCTGTTCAGTCACCGAAACAGGCCGCAGACACTCGTCGCAATCGGTCCGGCTGTGGCTTCCCCGGCCATCCCAACGCTCGACGGATTGCCCGTCAGCGCCAGACAGCGCCAACCGCCAACCCGCATCGACGCTTTCATCGAGCAGCTTCTGACCCGATAACGAAGGTATCTTTCTGCTGTTGGCCGTCGCAGCCATGTTCCCCAAGCGAGGATCCCACTCTGCCACCAGGCAACCGGCTTCATCCCACACATGCCGTGTCACGCGCGCCTGTGCTTGCGCGGCCTGATCGATTCGATGCCAGGCTACTTCACGGGCCGGCAATCCTCGGGGGTCGATGACGCGAAGTTGCGGAGTAAAGGAATGGAGGGCCATGGAAATGACGTCCTTGTCGGCTGATTATCCAAGCCTAGAAGTCGTGCGTCTGGGCGACCGTGACGGGCGACCAATGGCGCCCCGGTCATACATCGGCTATGCGCGGCACGCGGATCATTCGTTGAAATCAGCAGCTCAACCCTTTGCCAACTTTACGTTAAAGCCGATCGTCTATGAATCACGCTCGCTGCGTATCTGTAGCGTAGTGGCGACGCGGCGCCTGGAAAATCAGTATTCGCGATAAGCCTCATCGCGATACGTTCTAATTCGTGCCGCGCGTGCGCCCTAATCTTATGAACAGTCATGACATCGCGCGATTCACTCGCGTGGTGTCACCGTTCAGGGATTGAAGGGAGCATGATCATGGCCGATCAAGAGCCAAAAATCGGTATTTCCGCACCCTCGCTGCCCAAGGGGGGCGGGGCGATTCAGAGCATCGGCAAGGGCTGGGGCGCGGTAGGGGCGACAGGCTCGGCGTCGCTGGAAGTTCCGCTGCCCATCACGCCGGGACGCGGTCATGCACCGGCGCTCGGCCTCAGCTATCAGAGTTCGGTGGGCAATGGTCTGTTCGGTCTGGGATGGGGGCTGAACGTGGGGACCATTGCCCGAAGGGCGAGCAAAGGTGTGCCCCTGTACACCGATAAGGATGTGATGCTGGGCCCCGATGGCGGCGTCCTGCTGGCCGAGCGTGATGCACAGGGCGCGCTCATTGAAACAACCGTCAGCACCTATGGCGGCCTCACACTGGATCAGACCTACACGGTCGTTCGCTACTTCGCCCGTGCCGAAGGGGCTTTTACTCGCAGCGAGCATTGGCGCCATGAGAGTGACCCCGCAGGCTTCTGGTTGATCCACGGCGCAGATGGCGAGCTGGCAATGTTCGGCCGTCAGCCGACCTCCCGCTTGCGCGACCCCGACGACCCGAACCGCGTGGCTGAATGGTTGCTCGAAGAAACGATGAACCCCCTTGGCGAACACGTGCTGTACGAGTACAAGGCCGAGGATATGCAAGGCTTGGTGGCCGATACGACGCCCAGCCCCGAGCGCAACTTCAGCGCTCAGCGTTACCTCTGGCGAGCGCGCTATGGCAACTTCAAGGCGCACCCTCATTTGTATCTGTGGGCTCCTCGGCAGCTGTCGGAGCTGCAGTGGCATTTCGAGCTGATCTTCGACTATGGCGAACGCACGTTCACCCATGATCGACTGGCTTATGACGGCGACAAGCACTGGGAAGGGCGCGCTGATTTTCATTCCTCGTTTGGCTACGGCTTCGAGCTGGGCCACCTGCGCTTCGTGCACCACGTCATCATGTTTCACTACTTCCCTGATGAACTGGATGCCGATAAGCCGACCTTGATCAGCGCGCTGAAACTCAACTACCAGGACCTTCAGCAGGGGAGCAAGGTACTCAGCTCGGTAGAAAGCCTGGCGTGGGGGGAACGTATCGAGCCCGCGCTCAGCCGCCGCCCTCCCGTCACCTTTACCTATCAGGATTTCGACGTAGCGCGAGGGGCATTCAAGCCGTTCGAAGCCATGCCGGGGCTGGATGATGGCCAGCCGTATCAGTGGGTGGATTTTTACGGTGAGGGTTTGTCGGGGGTGCTGTATCGCTCAGACAAGGGCTGGATGTACCGCGCGCCCATACGCGACATCGAAGCCGGTAATCCTGACGCGGTGAAGTACGGCCCTTGGCAGTTGTTGCCAGGTAACCCTGCGGCTGATTCGCGCACTGCGGTTCGCCAGTCGCTCGCTGACATGACCGGGGATGGCCGTCTCGACTGGATCGTGGCGCAGCCCGGCATCGCGGGCTTCTTCACCTTGAATCCGGATCGAAGCTGGACAAGGTTCACGCCGTTTTCCGCCTTCCCGCCGGAGTTCTTTCATCCCCAGGGGCAGTTGGCGGATCTGGTCGGGGACGGGCTGTCTGATCTGGCGCTGATCGGTCCTCGCAGCGTGCGCCTGTACGCCAGTCGGCGTGACGACGGTTTCGCCAAGGGGCAGGACATTGTCCATGACAGCGATGGCGATTCGCTGCCGATGCTCAGCGACAGTTCATCCGAGCTGGTCGCTTTCTGCGACATTTTTGGCAGTGGTCAGCAACATCTTGTGCGCATTCGTCACGATGAGATTCGGGTCTGGGCGAACCTGGGCAGAGGGCGGTTCGGCAAGGGGCAAGTGTTCGCGACCCTGCCGTTTTCGTGGGAGGCCTTTGATGCCGGGCGCGTTCGGCTGGCGGACATGGACGGGTCCGGTGCGGTTGACCTGGTGTATCTTGAGTCTGATGGCTTTCAGTTGTTCATGAACCGCTCAGGCAATCACCTGGCCGAACCGGTTTCATACCCCTGGCCGGACGGGGTTCGCTATGACCACCTCTGTCAGGTGAGCATGGCCGATTTGCAGGGGCTGGGCTGTTCGAGCCTGGTGCTGACCGTCCCGCACATGAAAACCACGCACTGGCGCTTCGATCATCCGCCGGTCAAACCGTACCTGTTGTCCAGCACCCGCAACGGCATGGGCGCGTCGGGTTCCATCGACTATCGCAGTTCCGCACAGGAGTGGCTGGACGAAAAAGTCGAGTTGCTGGAAGCAGGGCTGGCAGTGGAGTCGGGCGTGCCTTTCGCGCTGCACGTGGTCACCCGTCAGACGCAGCTCGATGAGGTGACGGGCAATCAGTTGACTCAGCACTTCACCTTTCGTCAGGGCTATTACGACGGCCGTGAGCGCGAGTTTCGCGGCTTCGGGCTGGTGTGTCAGACCGACAGTGAGGCGCTTCAAGCCGCTCATGAAGCACAAGGCTTCACGGCACCCGTTCTGACCAAAACCTGGTATCACAGCGGGCGTCATCCAGCGAAAGACATCACTGGAATCAACACGAGCGACCCCGATGCGGTGGTGTTGGGCGACCATCTGCTGACCACCTTTGTCAGTGGCGACGATCAGCTCGTGGCTTCACCCACCGAGGATGATTTGCGCGAGATGGCCCGCTCACTCGCAGGGGCTGTGCTGAGGGTTGAAGTCTTTGGCCTCGACGCAGATAAGTCCGGTGACGTGCCTTATTCGGTGCAGACGTCGCGTTATCTGGTGCGCCAACTGGCGCCGGTCAGCGAACATCAGCCCTATGCGCGGCAGTTGTCCTTGCAGTTGGAGTCGATCGGTTATCAGTACGAAGGCCATGCGGACGATCCGCTGTGCCAGCGCGCCATCAACCTGACATGGGATGAATACGGTGTGTTGACCCACGGCGCTAGCGTCAATTACGCCCGGCGCAAGTTGGCGAGTGATGCGCCGCCCTTCGAAGACGAGCATCAGCAGCGCTGGTGGCAGGCCGCGCACGATGACGCTCAGCAGAACTTCTATCTCACGGAAAGCCGGGCTCAGCCGATTCATCTGGACGCGCCGCAGAGCTGGCGGCTGGGTTTGCCCTATTTGAGCCGGGTCAATGCGATGGCGGTCGAGCGTGCAACGGTCAGTCCTGCAGATATCAGCTACGAGCGCTTCAAGGCGCCGCGAGGCTGGTTTGCGTCGCTGCCTCGCACCCTGGTGGCGCTCAGCAAGCAACGCTACGTCAATGCGGGGGAGGGCGAGGCGACCTTTGAGGCGTTGACCGATGCCGTGGAGATTGCCGAACTGGATGACCACGCGCTGACCGCGTACGACCGGGTGATGACGCCCGAAGAACTGACCGCGAAGCTGATCGAACTCGGTTACCATCGCATGACGTGCATGCTGCCCGAGGAGCCGGACCGCATCTTGTGGTCGGTCAAGCGGGGATTCAACACCTACTCAGGGGCTGAGCAGTTCTATCGGGTGGAGAACTTCAGGCCGACCGCGAGCCATGGCCTGAGCACCGTTGAATACGATGACTACAACCTGATGGTGAAGTCGGTGACAGCCCCCGATGGTTGCACCACGTCGGCGACCTACAGTTATCGCAGCATGCAGCCGAGCAGGATCGTCGACCCCAATCGCAATTCCCAGGAAGCGCTTTATGACGGTTTTGGCGTGCTGCGCATGACCAGTTTCTATGGCACGGAGCTAGGCAAGCCGGTCGGCTTTCAGTCGCTGGTCGATGCCGTGCTGGAGGAAGAAAAACCGGTCGACGCCATCGCGTCTCCCTCAACGATCGACTTCGCCACGGTTCATTATTACGACGCGTTCAGTTGGGTCGATAACAAGGTGCCGGTCCACAGCCTGGCGATGCAGTGGGATCGCTATGCCGATGACCCTGAGCGGCAATTGCGCAAAACCCTGGCCTCGGTCGATGGCTTCGGCAGAACACTGCAAACCCGCCAATTGGTCGAGCCAGGCAAGGCGTATCAGGTCATCGACGGACAATTGAACGTGGGTGAGGACGGCGAACTGATCGAAGTCGACGCTGAACCTCGCTGGCGCGTCAGCGAGCGCGTCGAATACAACAACAAGGGCCTGGCGGTGCGCGTCTACCGGCCCTATTTCTCGAATACCGACGGCTATGTGGATGATCGTTCTGCTCGGGAGCACTGGTACCACGACGAGCAGTTCTATGATCCGCTGGGTCGTCCAACGGTCACCATGACTGCCAAGGGCTGGATGCGACGCGTGACGTACGTGGGCTGGTACACCATCAACGAGGATGAAAACGATACGGCCGAGGAGGTCAACGCTCGGCGAGCGGAGCAGGGGCTGCCGTTGCTGGACGATGGTTCGCCGCGCAAGCGCAAAAACCCGTTCCAGCGCTGACAGGGTGGTGAAACGAAAAAGCCCGGCGCTGAGGCCGGGCTTTTTCGTGGTTGCCAGAAAGCGCTTACTGCACTTCGACCGCCAGGCTTTCACTGATCTTTTTCTGCCAGATGGCGGGACCGGTGATGTGAACCGACTCGCCTTTGCTGTCGACTGCGACAGTGACCGGCATGTCTTTGACCTCAAACTCGTAGATCGCTTCCATGCCCAGTTCAGGGAATGCCAGGACCTGCGATTTCTTGATTGCCTGGGCCACGAGGTAGGCAGCACCGCCGACGGCCATCAGGTAAACGGCTTTGCTGTCCTTGATCGCGTCGATCGCGGTCGGGCCGCGCTCGGATTTGCCGATCATGCCCAGCAGGCCTGTTTGCTCGAGGATCTGACGGGTGAACTTGTCCATACGCGTGGCGGTGGTTGGACCGGCTGGACCGACCACTTCGTCACCGACCGGATCGACCGGGCCAACGTAGTAGATGAAGCGACCCTTGAGGTCCACCGGCAGGGTTTCGCCCTTGTTCAGCATCTCGACCATGCGTTTGTGCGCTGCGTCGCGACCGGTCAGCATCTTGCCGTTGAGCAGGACGGTTTCGCCCGGCTTCCAGCTCTGCACTTCTTCAGGCGTCAGGGTGTCGAGGTTGACGCGACGAGCCGACGGGCCGGCTTCCCAGACGATTTCCGGGTAGGCGTCCAGCGGTGGCGCTTCCAGCGACGCAGGGCCGGAACCGTCGAGCACGAAATGCGCGTGACGGGTAGCGGCGCAGTTGGGGATCATGCAGACCGGCAGCGAGGCGGCGTGGGTCGGGTAGTCCATGATCTTGACGTCGAGCACGGTGGTCAGACCGCCCAGGCCCTGGGCACCGATGCCCAGCTGGTTGACCTTCTCGAACAGTTCCAGACGCATTTCTTCCAGACGGTTCGACGGGCCGCGAGCCTTCAGCTCGTGGATGTCGATGGATTCCATCAGGACTTCCTTGGCCATGACCGCGGCTTTCTCGGCGGTGCCGCCGATGCCGATGCCGAGCATGCCAGGCGGGCACCAGCCAGCGCCCATGGTTGGCACGGTTTTCAGTACCCAGTCAACGATCGAGTCGGACGGGTTGAGCATCGCCATCTTCGATTTGTTTTCCGAGCCGCCGCCCTTGGCCGCTACGTCCACTTCCACGGTGTTACCCGGAACGATGGAGTAGTGGATGACCGCCGGGGTGTTGTCCTTGGTGTTCTTGCGAGCGCCTGCCGGGTCGGCGAGGATCGAGGCACGCAGAACGTTTTCAGGCAGGTTGTAAGCGCGACGCACGCCTTCGTTGATCATGTCGTCCAGGCTCATGGTGGCGCCATCCCAGCGCACGTCCATGCCGACGCGTACGAATACGGTGACGATGCCGGTGTCCTGGCAGATCGGACGATGACCGGTGGCGCACATGCGCGAGTTGATGAGGATCTGAGCCATGGAGTCGCGCGCGGCGGGCGATTCTTCGCGCAGGTAGGCCTCGTGCATGGCCTGGATGAAATCGACGGGGTGGTAATAGGAGATGAACTGCAGGGCGTCGGCGACGCTCTGAATCAGGTCATCCTGCTTGATCACGGTCATGGTGTTCTCCTCGAATCAGGCGGGAACATTTATAGGGCGGTTTGCGCAAACAAGCACGGACTTGCCTGCGAACGGCCATTGGCTCGGCCACCGCTCAGGCGCAGCGGCAGGAAAAAGGCGCGGCAGTATACCGCGTGGCACTCGGCGCGACACCCTGTCACAGGGTAAACCTTAGTCGTGACAGCAGGGCGGCGCCGAATGGTCATGGCGGATGGCCGTATCGCTTTGCTGCCTCGACAACTGCCGCGCTGTTTTGAAGCAGATCAGCAGTGGGGCCAGAGGTTACACGACGGCGGTTATCGTGCCGTCGGGATGAAACAGTTTCGCGCCGGCCTTCTGATACGTGGTTTTCCAGGCGGTGAGCGGGTTACCCGTGGCACGCAATCGTTCGAGGTAAGAAATGGCTTGCAGTGGCGTATTGGCGCCATTGCCCTTCAATTGGAGGTTTGTGAAGCCCTTGACGAAGATTTTTTCGGTGAAGCCTTGAACGGGACGCCCCAGCTCTTTGGCGATTTCCAGCGCCGCGCCGTTTTTGCCCCCCCAGCAGGACAGCAAAACGAAAGGCTGGTCGTCTGCATACTTCAGTGCATCAAGGCGAGGTGCAATGAAGTCTCTTGCCAGGTCTGCGGCGCGTATGACTTTGCCGTCTGGCCCTTGCAGCAAAGCACGCAGTGGATCACCGTGGGTCAGCATTGCGGCCTGATGGGTGCCGCGATAACTGTTGATAAAACCGACATGAACGGTTCCGGCGGAGTCTTTCACCAGTTCTGACGCACTGCCGATCATGGGCGCCTTGGGATCGACCACGCGCTGCGGCAAGCCACTACGTCTGAGCAACGCCACCTTCACGCCGACTGCGGCGCTTGCCAAACCTGTGACAGTGGAAACAAGGCCAAGAATGCCGGCGGCACTACCGTCCTGCCCCTGCGCTTGCAGGATGAATGAAGCCGCGCCGGTGCCCAGTGATACAACATCCAGTGCCGCGCCTGTCAGGGCGGCTGCCTGCACCGTTGTCAGCAGTGAGGGCGTGCTGAGCAGCACCGAGACAGCGGGTCCGAGCGCGAACCCGGTCGCGACCAGTCCGATGGCGCCTAGCACCAGCCCCGTTCCCGCCAGTATCTGGCTCCAGCTGTGCCCGTCGGGATCGATCCGGTTGACCGGGTCGCCCGCGCAGTAGGCATAGGGGTTGATGCCACCGCGCCCGAACGGGCTCTCGCTGTCCGGGGCCAGAAAACACATCAGCACAGGATCGTATGGGCGATGCCCACCCGGGATATACCAACCGGTCAAGGGCTCGCGCCGTTGCCCTGCAAAGCCGAACGGCAGCGGGTCACCCGCTTCACTGCGCGCGCCGTGCGCTGTGTAAGTGGCGGAACGAACCGTGTCGTCCGCTTCCAGGCGTATGCTGCCCTGTGCATCGGTACCGATCAGGAAGGTCTTGCGCACCCCGTCCGCCACCGTGTTCACCGCGAACAAGGCGTCGTCATCACCGACGATTTGCACGCTGTCATCACCGGCCTGCTCATGGGTAAGTTGATCGGCGCTGTAAAAGCTACGGGTCAGTTTGTCGTCGACCACACGGTCAACCAATTGGCCTCTTGGGTCATAACGATAGAGGCAGGCGTGTCCGTTTTGACTGACTGCGGCGAGGCGTCCCTGGGTGTCCCATTGCAGGCTGCGGCCCAGGCTGTCGCCGATGACCCGGCCACTGGCGTCGTAGTTCAGAGTGACAGTCGGCGGCCACGACGCGTGGGTATGAGTGACTTGCACGACCCTGGCGGGGTCATCTTGCGCGTAGCGGAAGGATGCTTGGTCTTCGCTGCCGTCGATGAATCGGTTGGTGACCGTCTCAAGACCGTTCAGGGCGTTGAACACGAAAGCCTGTTCGACGATACGGTTGCCGTAGGGATCTTGGGATGCAGCGTGTTCGTTGGCGGTGTAATGCACAAGACGATTGCGCACGTCGTAACTGAAGGTTTCTTCTCCAGTCTGTTCACCGTCGGTCCAGGTGCGCGAAATGACCTGGCCTGTGGGCAATAGCGCAGTGTCTGAGTCACGATACGGGGCACCTCGTCTGCGCTGTCGAAAGTGACGATGAAGGTGCGCGTGTGTTCACGACCCAGGCGGTCGTAGGTGATGAGTGTCGTCAGGCTACGCCCGGTGTCGGCGTCCACCACATGGATACTGGCCAGTCGAGAAAGCCCATCGTAGCCATAGCGGGTTTCAACGCTGCCCACACAGGTGCGCTGTACGCGGCTGGCGTGGTCGAATTCGCGACGATGAACGGTGCCGTGTGGATCCTTGAAACCTTGCAACAGCCCTGTGAACGAATATTCCCATTGAGTGGTATGAGTGGTGTCATCGACAGCCCATCGGTCCAGCACTGCCTGGCCGGACGGGGTGTATTCGAACGACTGAACGCCCAGTTCGCCTGTCGCGGTGGCCAGCTGCCCGATTGCTTCGTGATACGTCATCGTCAACGGGGGCTCGTTCTGCCCTCTGACGCTCAGCAATTGATGGTTCAGATTTTTTTCATACGTGAAGGTCACTGTTCGGCCATCGGCCAGGGTGTTGCCCGCAGGCGCAAGTTGTCCGTTGACGTAGTGAAAGTGGGTTGTATGCCCCCCGACTTCCACCTTGAGCGGACGGCCCAGGCCGTCGAAGGTCTGCCGACCTATGATCATGGGAGTGTTCATGCTTCCGATCCTTGGAATGGTGCGGGGCAGCGCGTGATCACGCATCCCCGACTGTACGTGATCAATCTTCTGAAGCGGTCACGGCGACGGATTCCGGATGGTTGTCATCGCTGTGCTGCGCGTAAGTCCAGTTGATGACCGTACCATCAGGCAGTGTCTGTTCGAGGGTGCGGCCGAAGACGTCCAGGCGTTGGATGGTGACACGGTCCTCTTCGCCTTCAATCCTGATTCGGGTTTCGAATACCCGATCCAGCCCGTCCCGAGCCCATTGTGTAGTGCGTACCAGCTTGTCGTTGGTGTCGAACAACTGCTCCTGTATGGCACTGCCAGCGACATTGAACAGGCTGACCGTGCTCGGTCCCTTAAGGTCGCCATTCGCTTGCCACTGTTTGACGGTCAGCCTCGCGGGGTTGTGTTCGGTGAAGGTCTGCACGTCGTCCGGCGTGGTGACGCAACGGGTCTGGCCCCAGTCGTCATATTCAGTGGTCGTGGTGAGAGGGAGGGCGGTAACCGACGCAGGATCGTCTTCGCTACGCAGCCAGTCAGTGTGTGTTTCTCGGACCACACGGCCTTCGACATCGAAGTCTGTGCGGGTGATTTCCCGCAACACGCCGGGTGCGTAGTCAATATCTTCGAGTTCCACGCGCACTGTGCGGCCCTCACCGTCGAGCCAATGACGGCGACGCTGGCCGGTGGCGTGGGTGTGTTCGATCATCACCGGATTTTCGGCGCCCGTGCGATGGGCCAGCGCAATCGGGTCATTGACGTGATAGGTGGTCTTGCGAGCGGCTTTATACCGACTGTCATCGGCGGTGACGGCCAGGGTTACCCGGCCCAGGTCGTCATATTCATAACGGCTGAGCACTCCCGCTAACGTGCGATCACGGGTCATCTGGCCTGAGCTCAATGAGCGGGCGCTGTCCTGGCTCTGGCGCACGAGTGCGGTGTCTTCAAAGCCCGTGACCGTGACATGAGTGCTTAGCTCATCCTCGGTGAGATCGTAGCGGTAAGTGGTTGTGGTGGCCTTGCCGTTGAGCCAGACGATGGTTTGTGCCACACGGGCGTAGCCGCCAGCCTCGGTCACGTATGTCTGCGATGTGGTTTTCATGACGCGCGCGAGGGTATCGTCTCGAATGGTTTCGCTTTCCACCAGTACGAGTGGCGGTTCGCCGTCGATCAACGAGGCAAGCGATGTGTAGGTGTAGGTGGTGGACACCTCGCTCGCCCCGCCGTAATTCCCGTCTGCCAGGCGTGCGGGTTTCACGGTTTTTTTCTTCAGGTACCGGACCACGCCAAGTGCGTTGGCCGGGCAACCCTCAGCGCCCTCGGCAGGGTAATACTCGTTGTGTTCTTCAACGCCGGCGGCCGAGCGTGTGAACAAAAGATTGCCGGATTCGTCGTAGCGGTACTGAGCCGTTTCGCTGCGCTGCGTGCCACTCTTGCCGTCAATCCAGGTGACCGTTTGTTGATGGGGAAGCTGGCACCACGCTGGCTGATCCACCCAGGCGGTGTCAGCTTTGATGCCAAAAGTCGTCCGGTGGTGGACTTCGCAGGCGCCGCGCTTGACCACTTGCGAAGTGAGCAGGTGAAAGCGGTTCCAGGTGCGGGTGATGGTCGATAGCGTTTTTCCTTCAGGGTCTGTCTGGGTTTCGACCACCTCGTACTCGTAATCCTGTTCGACTTCGTAGAGGTTATCTCGCCCCTGTTTCCAGTCGAACGCCTGATCGCTGCCGAAACCCAGGAAGTTGTGGGCGCTGGACCATTCGTAAGTGCGGGTCAGTTCTGTGTCCGATGTGCCGGCTGAGTGTTTCCACTCGACAACGCGAGGCAGGACGTCAAAGGGTGCGCCTTGCGGTAACTGATGACCCTCGTCTCCCGTGCCCCAGATGACTGCGTCCGATGCGCCCAGTGGACTTGTGAGCGAGCTCGGGAGCAGCAGGTGGTTCGACTCGTTCAGTATGTGGTGGTCATAGAGGATGCTGAACGGCGTTTCGATGGCCGGCAGGTACACATCGCTCAAGGTGTCGTTGGCCATTTGCAGGCGCAAGGTCCTGCCCTGTGCTCCAGGCACGACAAAGCGGACTTCGCCTTCATCGCTTTGCACCTGCAGCAAGGTTTCGTGTTCGTCACGAATGCGCTCGAGGATGAAGTCTTCGTTGGCGAATGCCACCCATTCGACGAACAGACGACGGCCTTCCGGGCTGCGGATTTCGCTGACCATGTAGCGCGAGCTGTCCTCTTGTTGCGTCAGAAATTCTGTCTGGCCGGAGGTGTGGTCGATCCGCAAAGACGTGTCGCTCTGCCAGGTCACAATCAGGGATTTGAGCTTCGCGTCGAGCAACACCAATTCACTGCCAGGGGAAAGGTCGGCGTTCTCGATGTCGATGGCAAAGCGCTCGCCCGAAGACAGGCGCAACGAAGGCGCATCCTGATGCAGATCGATTTCAGTCAGGTCCAGCGACCACCCAAGACCAAAACCGCGGTTGCGCGTAGATCCCAGAACACTGAATGACAGGGTAGGCGACAGCGCGGGGCCAGCGAGGTGGTTGGCAGGGATGAGCGGAAGCTGGAATGCCAGAGTGAATTGACCGGTCCGTGCGTCGACACCGGTTTTGATGAAGTCCATGAAGTTTGTGGCTTGGGTGTGAAGTGCTTCTACAGACATGTTCCAGTCACTCGGAAATCGGCTTCGAATTCGGTGTGTGCAGGGTCCGCCACGCGAAAACATGCACGCTCCCATGAAGTCAGGATGATCAGATCACGATGAAGTCCAGGAGGTTGCCATTGCTTTGCTGAGTCATCTCGATCTTGTGTTCATTGCCGTATTGGTCAAGAAGGCCCCACCGCGACGTTCGGTTGCGGACACCGCTTAATGTCACGGGACCGTATGTCTTGATCCGGATAAAGACCATGCTGCCAGGGCGGCGGTGCACGGAAAGAACAGTCGTGGGA
Organism: Pseudomonas sp. GW821-FHT02A11; assembly: GCF_059421985.1. Classification (NCBI taxonomy): domain Bacteria; kingdom Pseudomonadati; phylum Pseudomonadota; class Gammaproteobacteria; order Pseudomonadales; family Pseudomonadaceae; genus Pseudomonas; species Pseudomonas sp. GW821-FHT02A11. The sequence continues at coordinate 460,642 of NZ_JBWKWB010000001.1, read as the reverse complement.
GCCCTGAAGGTTCTACGGTCACTGACTTCGTAAGCGATGTGGGTGTAACTCCTTGGGTCGCCGTCTGCGAGCCAACCTTCGTCCTCCACAGTTACCTGATAGTAGGGAGTGCCCGATCCGGGGCCGTACGGGACCGCAGCCACGAGCTTGAGTGTTCGGCTATTCAAGAAGAGCTGATAAACATCGTAATCCCAATCCGTGGCGTTGACCGTGTGCTCATAGTTATCTTCGACCGAGAGCGTCATGTCGTCGCGAATCAACCGCAGCGGGCTCAGGGTTTCGACGGTTATCGAGGAGTTGAACTTGCTGGTATGGCTGACGTAGTGCGTGTCTTCATCCTTGCTGATTGCGGCGTAGATCACGTCCAGCGAGCCGCCGGAGCGGGTCGATGAAATGTAGAATCTGCGGCGTCGCGCGTTCGCCTCAAGCAAAGGTGTCGGGGCGGCGCCGTTATCAGCGTAATACTCGAACCGCTTGTCGCGCCGGGTAGACATCTGAAGATCGGCGTTCAGTTCTTGATAAGCGCCGTTATCGTCGAGCGTGACCAGTCGAATGCTGTTCAATTGCTCTTCGCTGATCTCCACGCCTGCTTTAGGAGTGACACTGACGGAAACCTCGAGCTGATGGCGCCCATTGCCGAAGATCTTGTTCGAGTTGGAGGTAACGTGAACAGTGAATCTGGTGATCCAGTTCGTGTCGTTTGCCGGGTTCATTTTCTACCATCCTTGGTTGTTGAACGTGACCCCAGAATAGGCAGCAGTGCCCCTGCTCAGTGATATACATATTTATATCGTGGGGCGTGCTTCATTACCGGTTGTTTCATATTCGCACCGGGTAACATAACGGCAGTGTTTTCATCCTCTAAACGAGGCGGCGGCAGGTCATTTCTGCCGAGCGTCATCACCATCCATGTCGGACGCGTTGGCGAACGGCGCCGTTTCCACTACATTGGAGCCTTCCCAGACGATTGAGGTGCTCCCCGGTTTTCAGGGAGGCACGACCGGCCAGCGGTGCGCCGCGGATCCATCACGCCGGACAGGACGACCTTCACCCCATGATGAACCAACCTCATATAGACGGATCTATCCAGCGCCTGCGGTTCAAACGCTTCGCCTTGGCGGCTGGCACCTACGTACTGCTGAACGTGCTGGTCTGGGTGGCCTATTGCGCGGGCTACTATGACGCGAATTTCTTCGGCCTGTGGTTGACCACCACGCTCGTGCTGCTGTCTCAGGGCGCGTTGAGCCTGGTGTTCTTTGGCGAGTACAACAAGCGCTTCAAGGATCCCAGCCTGACCGAGTTTCAGGTGCTGATGGGGCTTGGCTGGCAGACCTTCCTGCTGGCGCATCTGAATTCGGCACGAGGCACGTTTCTGGTGCTTTATGTGCTCGTCCTGCTGTTCGGCCTGTTTCACCTCCCTCCCAAAAAATTCATTCGCTGCGCGATTTTTGCCTTGCTGGGTTTTACCGGCCTGAATCTGTGGGACGCCTCCCATGACCAACTCGATGACCCGGGCCTCGCCGCGTTGCAGACCTGTGCGTTGTTCATCGTGCTGGGCTGGCTGTGCCTGTACGCACGCTTTGTGCAGAACTCGCGCCAGCGCATGCATCAGCACCGGATCACCCTGCAGGCGCATCAGGAAACCCTGCGCGGCATGATGTACCAACTGGAAGAACTGGCCTCCACCGACGAGCTGACCAACCTCTATAACCGTCGCCATTTCTTGCGTCTGGCTACCCGCGAACTGGAAAACATGGACGGTGCCTACACGGCAGGCCTGGCCCTGATCGACATGGACCATTTCAAGCGGGTCAACGACGTTCTGGGGCACGCCGCCGGGGACCGTGTGTTGCAGGAGTTCGCGACCACCGCAACCCAGTGCCTGCGCCCCGATGACGTGCTGGCGCGCTACGGCGGCGAGGAGTTCGTGCTGCTCATTCCGCGCTGCACCCGCGCACAGTTGACCGATTGCTGCGAGCGCGTGCGTCAGGTGTTCGAGCAGGTGCAGATCCCGGAGTTGCCGGGGCTGACGCTGAGTCTCTCGGTGGGCATGACGCTCATTGAGCGCGGCGATGATATGGATCGCGCCCTGCAACGTGCCGACCAGGCGCTGTATCGGGCCAAGCACCATGGCCGCAATCGATGCCACGGGGCTTGGGACTATGTCGATGCCTGAGCTGCGCGCAGGTGCTCGACAATGGTCGGTCAACCCCGGAAGCAATCTGCTCGATGCCTTGAACAGCGCCGGAGTGTCGGTGCCCTACAGCTGTCGAGCAGGCAGTTGTCATGCCTGCCTGGTGCGTTGCGTGGCTGGCGAGCCGCTGGATGCACTACCCGAAGCGCTGGACGCTGGCAAGCGTGACCAGGGCTGGCGTCTGGCCTGCCAGTGTCGGGTGGCAAGCGATCTGACCGTTGAGGTCTTCAACCCGCAGCGTGACGGTTCACCCGCCCGCGTCAGCCGCTGCGACTGGCTGAGCCCCTCGGTGCTGCTCTTGCGCGTTGAGCCTGAGCGTGCGCTACGTTATCGCGCCGGGCAGCATCTGGTGCTGTGGACCGAAGGCGGTGTGGCGCGTCCTTATTCACTGGCGAGCTTGCCGGGTGAAGACAGCTTTCTGGAGTTCCACATCGATTGCACCCGCCCCGGGGCCTTCGTCGATGCCGCCCGAGCGCTGAAGCCTGGTGATACGATGCGTCTGGGCGAATTGCGCGGTGGCGCGCTGCACTATGACCCGGACTGGCAGGAGCGGCCGTTGTGGCTGCTGGCCGCAGGAACCGGGCTTGGGCCGTTGTGGGGCATCCTGCGTGAGGCTTTGCGTCAGCAGCATCAGGGGGCGATTCGGGTGATGCATGTGGCGCGAGAGCATTACCTGGCTGACTCGCTTGAGGCATTCGCGCTGGCACATGATCAGTTACAGGTCGAGCTGATCGACGCCGAGCAGTTGCAGACCGCCCTTGCGGGCCTGCGGATCACCTCGCGTCAGACCATCGCCCTCGTTTGCGGATCGCCCGCCAGCGTGGAGCAGTTCTCAAAACGCCTGTTCATCGCCGGTTTGCCGCGTGGGCAGGTGCTGGCGGATGTGTTTTTGGAGAAAGGCTGAATCGTACCTTTGTACCTGCACAGCTTGCTGGCGATGGCCCCCTCAGGATCGCTGCCGCCCGCAAGTCAGACTGCTGCAGATGCGCAGCACAAAAAAAGCTCCACCTGGATCACCCAGGTGGAGCTTTTTCAATTGCCGCAGCGTCTTAAACCATTGGGTCGCCGACGTGCAGGATCTTCATGCCGTTGGTGCCACCGATGGTGTGGTAGCTGTCACCCTTGGTCAGGATGACCCAGTCACCTTGCTCGACCAGACCGCGTTTGACCAGCTCGTCCACAGCCGACTGGCTGACTTGACCGGCAGGCAGCGAAGCCGGGTCGAACGGGATGGTGTACACGCCGCGGAACAGGGCGGCGCGCGCCTGGGTTTCGCGGTGCGGGGAGAACGCGTAGATCGGAACGGAGGAACGGATACGCGACATGATCAGCGGGGTGTAGCCGCTTTCGGTCAGTGCGATGATCGCTTTCACGCCCGGGAAGTGGTTGGCGGTGTACATGGCCGCCAGCGCGATGCTTTCGTCGCAACGGGTGAACGAGTGACCAATGCGGTGGCTGGAGGTCTTGCCGGTCGGGTGACGTTCGGCACCGACGCAGATGCGCGCCATGGCTTCAACGGCTTCGACAGGGTAGGAACCGGCAGCACTTTCAGCGGACAACATCACGGCATCGGTGTAGTCGAGCACGGCGTTGGCCACGTCGGACACTTCGGCGCGGGTCGGCATCGGGCTTGAAATCATCGATTCCATCATCTGCGTGGCTACGATCACCGCTTTGTTGTGGCGACGTGCGTGCAGGATGATTTTCTTCTGGATGCCTACCAGCTCTGCGTCGCCGATCTCCACGCCCAGGTCGCCACGGGCAACCATGACCGCATCACTGGCGCGGATCAGCGCGTCAAGGGTTTCGTCATCGGCCACGGCTTCAGCGCGTTCGATCTTCGAAACGAGCCAGGCAGTACCACCGGCTTCGTCGCGCAGCTTGCGTGCGTATTCCATGTCGGCAGCGTCGCGCGGGAAGGAAACGGCCAGGTAATCCAGGTCCATTTCGGCAGCGAGCTTGATGTCTTGCTTGTCTTTTTCAGTCAGCGCCGGTGCAGTCAGGCCACCGCCGCGACGGTTGATACCTTTGTGGTCAGACAGCGGGCCACCGATGGTCACGGTGCAGTGCAGGGCGTCGGCAGTCTGCGTGTCAACGCGCATGACCACTCGTCCGTCATCGAGCAGCAGTTCGTCGCCTACGCCACAATCCTTGACCAGATCGGGGTAATCGATGCCGACGACTTCCTGGGTGCCTTCGGTCAGAGGATGGCTGGTGGAGAAAGTGAACTTGTCACCGGCTTTCAGCTCGATCTTCTTGTTGGCAAATTTGGCGATACGAATTTTCGGGCCTTGCAGGTCACCCAGCAACGCGACGAAGCGGCCGTTCTTGGCGGCGATGTCACGGATCAGCTTTGCCCGGGCCTTGTGCTCGTCGGGCGTGCCGTGGGAGAAGTTCAGGCGGGCAACGTCCAGGCCGGCAAGAATCAGCTTCTCGATGACTTCGGGCGAATTACTTGCGGGGCCAAGTGTGGCTACGATTTTGGTGCGGCGAACGGACATGCACAAACTCCTTAAATGAAGCGCAGCGGAAGGCTACTACTGTATTGGTCTGTAGTCATTGTTCCTTTGCACTACGTGTTGCGGATTGAGTGGGCAATTGGCCCAGTGATGGGCTGGCTTAAGGATTTGAAACGGGCTTGAAGAAATCTCGCCACGCGCCGATATGCTGGAGAGCACAGGAGACTCTCATGCGAATCGTGATGATATTAGTAGCGCTGGCCGCTTTGAGCGGCTGCACGCGCTGGGCGATGAACAGCCATCTGAACAATGCCAACCGCGCATACGCCCAGGGCGACTGCGATGCGGTGATGTACAACCTGTCCAAAGTGGACCGCGAAAGCCGTTCGCGCCGCTATGTACAGCCGGAAGTGTCGATGCTGCGCGGTCAGTGCCTGGAGCGCCAGAAACTCTACGTGGACGCGGTGCAGACGTACCAGTTCATCATTACCCAGTTTCCGTATAGCGAATACGCATTCAGAGCACGGGCGCGCATGGATACGTTGCACCAACTGGGCTACGACAATCTGGCACCACCGGCCGTTACGCGACCCGCTTCACTTTAGTTACACCCGAATGGATACAGCGTCACGTTTTTCGAGTGGCCTTTCTGAAAGGTTGAGCTAGGCTGGAATCGGTAGGGACCTAAAGATTTCATCACAGGAGTGGCGAAGGGCACGTTGGTTATTTCGACGCGGGCTATCAAAGCCGTTAGCTATCGCGAAATCGAATAATCGGATACGTGACTTCGGTTATGGCTGGTGAGTCAGATGACGTCCCTGTTGTAATGAACAGGTGGGTTCGATCGACAACGTCGTCTGTGCCGTTCCACGTGCGGCCGAATCCCTTTGCATTAGCAAGGCCATGCTCAATGGTCATTCGAGGACCCGTGTCCAATGCTGAACGAAAGACGAATCGAGCGTCACCAACTCCCGTATTACCTTCAGGTGTTCAATCGCTACACCGACAAGCCGTTGGGTTGCCTGGGTAATGTGTCGGAACAGGGTTTGATGCTGATCAGCGATTTGCCGATTCTCGTCGGCGCGGATTTTCAACTGCGCTTGAAAGTCCCGGACGAAAAGAACGGCGTCTACTACATCGACATCAACGCCAGCTGCCTGTGGTGTCAGGAGGATGAGACCCCGCGTGTATACGACTCCGGCTTCAGGGTGCAGGCGGCACCTCCCGAGTATTACCACCTGATCCAGGCGCTGCAGCGTTATTTCAGCTTCTACCCGCTGGAAGCGTCAGCCTGACCACGGCGCCTTTTCAGGCGCCCTTCACAACGTGCCAGCTTTTTTCCAGCTCAGATAACGGCCCACCAGCTGCGGCCCCAGCTCGCCAGGGCGCACGTCCAGTACCGGGATGCCATGGGCGCTCAAACGCTCATGCAATCCGGCGCGCGCATTGAGAAAATCCACCGTGCCGCAATAATCCAGCGCCTGCTGCCAGGTCTGCACGGGTGCTTGACGCAGCACGTCCAGCACTTCTTCGCGCATGCTGGCGATCAATACCCGATGATGGCGGCCCAGTTGCTTGACCGCCCCCAGCAATTGCTCGTCGTCTTCATCGCGCAGGTTGGTCACCAGCACCACCAGCGCACGGCGCTTCTGCCGGATCAACACCTGACCAATGGCGGCGCTGTAATCGGCAGGACGTTGCGTGCTGTCCAGGTCGTAGACGTGGTTGAGCAACAGGTTCAGCTGAGCCGGGCCCTTGACTGGCGCCAGATGCCGATCTGGTTCGGCGGCAAAGGTCGACAGGCCCACTGCGTCTCCCTGGCGAAGCGCGACATAACCCAGTAGCAGGCAGGCATTGAGCGCGTGGTCGAAGTGCGTGAGTTCGCCGTCCTGACTGCGCATGCGGCGGCCACAGTCGAGCAGAAACACGATCTGTTGATCCCGCTCGTCCTGATACTCCCGGGCGATCGGCGTGCGTTGGCGGGCGGTGGCCTTCCAGTCGATCTGCCTGAGGCTGTCGCCTTCGCGAAACTCGCGCAGCTGATTGAATTCCAGGCCCAGGCCGCGACGTTGATACTGGCGGATGCCGATTTGACTGAGCCAGTTATCCACCGCGAGCAACTGGCCGTTGTGCACCCGCGCAAAATCCGGATAGACCCGCGCCGAGTTCTCGACCGGAATGCAGCGTCGGGTCAACCACAGGCGCAGAGGACTGCGCAGCTGGATTTCCACTTGCTCGAAAGTGAACTGCCCCCGGCTGGTGGGGCGCAGGCGGTAGGTCAACTGCGCCTTGCGCCGAGGGTGCAGGGAGATGTCCTGGGGCAGAAACTGCGTTTCAAAGCGGTTGCCCGGCCCTTGCGCGCCGTGATCGAACACAGCCACCGGGACGCTGCGGCGGTAGTCATGCTCGATCTCGATGCGCACGTCGCTCCAGCGACCCAGCGCCAGACTCCCCGGTAAATGACGCTGCAGGCGAGGGGAGGGCAGGCGCCACACCCAGAAAGCATCCAGCGCCACGAGCACGGCCATTACACACGACAGCACCCGGAACAGCCCGTCGAGCTTGGCCGCAGGCCGCAGGCCCAACGCCTGAAATATGCCGAGCAGCAGCGCGAATCCAGCCAGCACGGCCAGCCACCAGAGCAGTCGAGCGGACGGCTTGAGCAGTTGCTTCATTGGCGTGGCGCCGGGACCTGATCGAGCAATTGCTTGAGCACCTGATCTACTGACAGGCCTTCGATGTCGAGTTCAGGCGACAACCTCACGCGATGGCGCAACACCGCCAAGGCGCAGCCCTTGATATCGTCGGGAATGACGAACTCGCCCCCACGCAGCAAGGCGCGTGCCCGCCCGCCGCGCACCAGTGCGATCGATGCCCGAGGGCCTGCGCCCAGTGTCAGACCGGGCCAGGTGCGTGTGGCGCGGGCCAGACGCACGGCGTAATCGAGCACCTGTTCATCGACGGGCAGATCACTGGCAATGCGCTGCAGCGCCTGCACGTCCCTGGCTTGCATCAAGGTGCGCAGCGGCTGGACGTCGAGCATGTCCGAACGCGTCGAACGCGTGACCTGACGCACCATGTCCAGCTCCTGCTCGGCCAGTGGATAGTCCATGCGCAGCTTGAGCATGAAGCGGTCCAGCTCGGCTTCCGGCAATGGGTAGGTGCCTTCCTGTTCAATGGGGTTTTGGGTGGCCAGCACCATGAACGGCTGCGGCACCGGCAGGGCGCGGCCTTCGAGGGTGACCTGGCGCTCCTGCATGGCTTCGAGCAGCGCGGCCTGAGTTTTGGCCGGGGCGCGGTTGATCTCATCAGCCAGCAGCAGGTTGGTGAACAGCGGACCCTTGCGCAGCTTGAACTGCTCGGTCTGCATGTCGTAGACCGCGTGGCCGGTGACATCGCTGGGCATCAGGTCGGGAGTGAACTGGATGCGTGCGAACTCGCCACCGAAGCAGCGAGCGAGCGCACGCACCAGCAAGGTCTTGCCCAGCCCTGGCACGCCTTCGAGCAGGACATGGCCACCGCCGATCAACGCGGTGAGCACATCGTCGATGACGGCGTTCTGACCGATCACGGCTTTTTGCAATTCGTGACGCACGGCCTGGGCCAAATGAATCGCGCGCTGACGTTGCTGCGCCGCATTGCTGGTGGCAGCGGCGCAAGCAGGATGGCCAGCCTCGACAGGCTCATGGGGTGTCTGATGTCCGGTGGTGTGCGCATCGGATTCCAGGCTGCTTGACTGCGGTGTCGGATCTTCACTCATAACGCATTCCTGAGGGTTTGCAGGTAGGCCACCTGACGGGTGAATTCGGGGCTGGGCAAGCGCTCATCAAGGCGCGGGCGCAGGGCTTGTCCGATTTGGCTGGTGGGCTGGCCCGTCATGCGTGCCAACAGTTGCCACTGCTCGGTGACCGGCAGGGCCTCGAAACCGGGGTGGCACTGGCGGGCGCGGCGCAGGATGTCGTGCTGCAGCGAACGCAGCAACGCCTGCTGCCCCTGGCGACGCAACATGAAGTCGGCACTGGCCCGCAGGTGTTCGCGCAATTGCCGACGGGCGCGGGAGGGCTCCGGCTGCAAAGGGCCGTGACGCATGCCGCTGTGCCAGAGCGCTGCGCCGATCAGCAGCGCCAGCGCAAGCAGCGCTTGCGGGAAGTACTTCCACAGCAGGCCAAACAGGTCGTCATGGTCGGTGCGCAGCAGCAGGGTGACGTCGCTGCCCTGGCTCAGGTACCACAGCAGCCAGGCATTGTCGTATTTGCCGATGGCGCGGGTTTTCCACAGGTCGGCATCGGTCAATACCGTCACCAACCCCTTGCCGTAGACCATTTGCAGCAGGTGCGTGGCGTCGGCGCTGTTGGCCCATGACTGGGCGTGATCCTGAGGATCGTCCAGATGAAACGCCGGGTCGAAGCTCATGTAGGCCGGATCGTTTTCGTTCTGCACGTAAAGTCGGGTCAGTTCTGGCCAAGGCGTCTTGGGCGCCTCGACATCCGGTGCGCTCAGGGGGATGACCGGTTTGTTCAGCTCGCGCTCCCGCCGTCGATCCTGCTCTCGCAGGTCGCGGGTGAGAAACTGATGAATCTGCACTTGATCGAGCAGCAGATCGCCGCTGCGGCCTTTCTTTTCATCCCAGAGCTGCTCGGCGACGAACAGCAGGCGCCCTCCTGCACGGGTCCAGTTCAGCAAGCGTCGGACGTCGGCGGGCGTCATGTTTTCGCGGGTGTCCAGCAGCATCAGGGTCTGCGCGTGCTGGCGAGTGTCCGGCAGCGTGTTGAGCGCCTGAGTCACCTTGACCGCGATGCCACGCTGGCGCAGGAAGGTCTCGGCGGCCAGATAGGGATTGGCGCGCACCTCGGGGGCGGGGCCCTGATCGACCACTTCCTGATAATGCTCGAGGCGTTTGAGCACAGGCACGCTGGCGCCGACGATGCCGAGCACGGCCAGCGCGATGATCATGATCCAGATGCGACGGCTCATGGCGGCGCCCCGCTGGCAAACAGTCGCCGCCAGTCATCGCACAAGGTTTGCTGTACGTCGGTGGCGGGCAATTGATGACCGTAGGCCAGGTTCTGCCAGTGGGCCATGAGGGACTGACTGAAAGCGTGCAGGGATGGCTGATTCAATCGGGCCACACGTTCGAGGACCTGGCCTTCGGTGTCGGCGTTTTTCAGGGGCAGTTGGTAGTCGGTCAACAAGCGGTTGAGCAGGGCGCGATAGAGCAGGCTCAAGGCCTCGCGTGGCGACTGCTGCCACAGTTTCTCGGCTGCGCTGGCGACATCTTCCGGCAGGCTTTCAGCGCCCACTTGCAGGCCGAACAGCTGTTGCGGCGCATCGGAGCGGCTGACCGGTTTGCGTTTACCGCGGCCAACAAAGGTGCTGAACCACGCTCGATAGCGCCAGACGACCCATGCAACAAGCAATGCGATGAGCGTCCAGAGCAGCGCTGCGAACACGGTCGACAACGTTTTGCCTACGTTGAGCAGCCCCAGAATCAGCTTGGCCAGCCTTTGAGGGGTGTCGCTGGTTTTAGCGGTTTTGGCGCCGTGCTTTTGTTCAGGAAAACGCCAGCCGGACACCGTTTTGGGGTTCTTGAACGGCGGGCTGTCGAGCACGCCCTTGATCGCGCTTTGCGAGTCTGCGCTGGTGAGTGGCTGATTAAGCAGGCGCGGGGTGTCGGGGGCGGCCACTTCTTCCTCGGTCTGGGGCAAATCCAGCGGTGGGAGAGGGCAGCTGTAGTTCGACTCGTCGACGCTATCGTCCGCCATCACCGTCGATGGCGAAAAACCCCAGGCCAGAGACGCAGCCAGAAGCAGCGCATAGGCACTGCCGACCATACGCTGGCGCAGGCGGCGGAACGCCAGTTCAATGTCCCACGCTTCGAGAGTCGTGCGGCGATTGATGTACAGCGCAAAGCCCGATGCCACATAAATCGGCCCCCACAGCACCAAAACCAGCGCATAGAAGGCGTTGGTCAGGTGTTCGAGCCAGTTCCAGCTGCCCTCGATTGCCAGCAGGCTGCGCCACGACCAGTCCAGTTCGAGTTCCTGCGGAATCATGGCGTAGAACAGCCCCATCAGGCCGATCCACAGGCACATCTCCAGGGTGCTGCCCATCGAGGTGAGGACGCGCGCCACCCAAAGGTTTTTCTGCCCGAGCACGGCGATGCGTTGGGCGCGCTGCACGCCGTCCAGGCCTTCGAGTTGCTGGACCGGCAGATTGAAACTGCGACTGAGGCTGAAGCGGCGCCAGGTCAGGCTGGCCAGCCATTGGGATTTGAGTGTGCGCGGCCAGGCCTTCAGCGCCTCCTTGAGCGAGGGCGGTGGGCCGAACAAGGCCTGGGAAAGAATGAGCAACGGCAGGCGTTCAAAGAGGGGCTTGAGCCACCAGAACACTAGCACGGCCAGGGTCGGATAGTCCCACAGCACGAGGCTGAGAAGGGCGAAGACCGGCAGGGTGACGACGGCCCAACTGGCCATCAGAAGACGCCGATTCTGACGCGCCATCAGCACGCCGAGATCGATGGCTTCCCAGGGCGAGCGCGGTCGGATGGTCACATGGGCTTCAATCAGGCGCATGGGCGGTACGTCCGGCGAAGGTCAGGTAGGCGATGACCAGCGTCCACAGTGCTGCGCCGACAAGATACTTGGTGGTCGGTTGCGGCCATGTCATCGATGACCAATAGGCTTCTATAAACGCTGCAATCACCAGGAACAACATCACTCCGCCAATCAGACGCACGCTCGTTTTCGCGGCCACTTTCAAGGCGTCGCCACGGCGCAATGCACCGGGGGCCAGCAGCGCCAAGCCCAGCTTGAGCCCGGCAGCACCTGCCAGGGCGATGGCAGTCAATTCGAACGCGCCGTGGCCGACCACGAAGGGCCAGAAGGTTTCGCCAAAACCGACATTCGTCAAATGCCCCGCTACGGCACCGATCATCAGGCCGTTGAAGAACAGAAAAAACAGGCTGCCCACGCCCAGCAGCAGTCCACTGGCGAAGGTCTGAAAGGCGATACCGATGTTGTGCATGATGTAGTAGCCGAACATCAGCCAGTCGGTGCTCGATGCGCGCTCGGCGGCTTGCCCGATACGCCGCGCCGCGGGGTCGTACATGCTTTCCATCTCGCCTACCTGAGCAGGGCTGACAACGCTGTAGATCAGATCCGGATAGCCGTACACCAATAGCCCCATGACGATCAGGCTGCCGAAGAACAGCACGCAGGCGATCGCCACAAGACGCCATTCGGCGCGCACCAATCGTGGAAAATCGGCCAGCACAAAACTCAGCAATTGCGCCATGAACTGGCTGCGGTGGCGATACAACTGCTGATGGCCGCGCATCGCCAGTTGCTGCAAGGGGTCGATCAGATGGCTGCTATAGCCGCGTTCCTGCGCCAGGGCCAAGTGCCGACATACCTGTCGGTACTGCTCGGTGAAACCGTCTCCCGCCGAGTGCTTGCGGCGACTGCGCTCCAGCGCATCGAGACGCTCGGCGAAATTTGTCCAATCGCCTTGATAACGCTGCTCGAACTGGCGCTGCTTCATGCCGAGCCCGCCAGTGTGCGAGCGATGCCGTTCAAGTGGCGGACGGCATAGGGCGAATGTGCGCTACCGGGTATCTGCAAGGGCTCGGCGGCAATCGCGGCCAGTTCCTGAACACGTGCGGGGGCGAGCGAACCCTGACGCTCCGCAAAGGACAGGATGGCCCGTTGTTCATCGAGGCTCAGCACCAGAGGCGCGATGATTGCGGGGGCCTCGGGCAGTTCGAGTCGCACAGCCGGGGAGTCGTGGTAAATCACCAGCGTGCCCGCGGCCAGGTCGCCCAAGCGTTTGAACAGTGGATGTTGCAGGCAGGCGAAGGCTCCGACGCTGTAACCAAAAGGCAGCATATCGACGAATCGCAGCAGGTTGCGCAACAGTGATGCCGACCAACCCACCGGCGTGCCGTCGTCGTGGACCACCCGCAGCCCCATGATCTGCTTGCCGGGCGTGCGTCCCTGATGCAGCACTTCGAACAGCACCATGTACCACCAGTTGATGAAAAAAAGCGCAAGGACGAACAGGCCGGTGCCGAACTCGCCAAAGAGGTGCAGCGCGTAGAAAAGCGCGATCAACAGCACGCCGCGAATGCCCAGGTCGATGGTGAACGCCAGCGAGCGTGAGAGCAGCCCGGCCGGGCGCAACAGTAGGTCGATGCCTTCCGGGGTTTCCATGCGGACGCGGTTGTCCAGAGGGGCAGGCTGTACAGCATTCCTTGGCCAGGCTTGCGAAGAGGACATTGTCGGGAGGGGTACGCCTGAGAATAAAGTTTGATGCTAGCCACGGTACGGTAGGTAAGCAACCGGAGGATGGGCGGCCGTGTTGTGGGAAACGTCTTTAAACACCTTGCGCGGGCATTCGAGGGAGCGGGGCGGCCAGGTTGATCTGGTAGACTTCGTCGGTCTTTTGCTCAGGATACGCCTGTGACCTCCAGCATCTTCTGGTACGACTACGAAACCACCGGGATCAACCCGCGTAACGATCGCCCCCTGCAGATGGCGGGCATCCGCACTGACGATCAGCTCAACGAGATCGGTCAGCCGGTCAACCTTTATTGCCAGCCCAGCGACGACATCCTGCCTCACCCGGCGGCGTGCCTGGTGACCGGCATCACGCCTGACCGGTTGGCGGAAAAGGGCCTGTGCGAAGCGGATTTCATGACCCGGGTGCATGCCGAACTGTCGCTGCCCGGTACGTGCGGCGCAGGTTATAACACCCTGCGCTTCGACGATGAGATGACCCGCTACAGCCTGTATCGCAATTTCTTCGACCCTTATGGGCGGGAGTGGCAGGGTGGCAACAGTCGCTGGGATTTGATCGATGTTGTGCGTACCGCTTACGCCCTTCGTCCAGAAGGGATTGTCTGGCCGCAAGAAGACGGCCGCGTCACCCTCAAACTTGAACGCCTGACCGCCGCCAATGGCATTGACCACGGACAGGCGCACGATGCACTTTCCGATGTACGCGCAACGATTGCTCTGGCGCGTTTGATTCGAGATAAACAGCCCAAGCTGTATGACTATCTTTTCCAGCTGCGCAGTAAACACAAGGTTCAGGATCAGATCCGCCTGCTGCAGCCACTGGTGCATATTTCCGGGCGCTTTTCTGCCGCGCGAAGTTATCTAAGCGTTGTTCTACCTCTGGCCTGGCACCCGACCAATCGCAATGCGCTGATTGTCTGCGATCTCTTTCATGACCACAGTCCATTACTGGATGAAGACGGCGACACCTTGCGTCAGCGCTTATATACCCGACGTGAGGATCTCACGGACAGTCAGTTACCGGTGCCGCTCAAACTACTGCATATAAACAAATGCCCGGTGGTGGCGCCCTTGAGCGTCTTGCGCGATGAAGATCGTCAGCGCCTGCAACTGGATATGGACGCCTATAAACAGCGTACGTTGCGTCTGAACGAAGGCCAGGCCATCTGGCAGGACAAACTGAAGAAGATTTACAGCAGCGACGACTTCGCTGTCAGCGACGACCCTGAGCAACAGTTATATGACGGGTTTATTAATGATCGCGACCGGCGTCTTTGCGAGCAGGTGCGTACTGCCGAACCGCAACAACTGGGCAACGAACCCTGGGCGTTCGATGATCCGCGATTGCCGGAGTTACTCTTCCGTTATCGCGCGCGCAACTTTGCTGAAACCTTGAGCGTTGCCGACCAGCAGCGCTGGCTCAGCTTTTGCCAGCAACGCCTGACCGACCCGCTGGCCGGGGCGCCTAACACCCTCAAAGCCTTCACCAAGGCTTTGATCGAGCAGTCGCTCAAGGCCACGCCCGAGCAGTTGAAGGTGCTCGCCCAGTGGCAGGATTACTCCCTGCAACTGAAACAACGATTGGGCTTGTGAAGTCCTTGATCGAAAACTCAGGGCAATAAAAAACGCCAGCTTTCGCTGGCGTTCTTTCAGGTCGCACATCACTGTACAACAGCTGTTGCAACGCGCGGCCTATCAGCCCAGCAGAGTTGACCAGCTTTCTACTTCGTCACCGCCCCACTTGGCTTTCCACTCTTTCAGAGTCTTGTGGTTGCCACCTTTGGTTTCGATGATTTCGCCGTTGTGCGGGTTCTTGTATTGCTTGACCTTGCGCGCGCGCTTGGTGCCGGTAGTTTTGACTGCAGCGCCGCCGCGTGGCGCTTTCAGTTTGGAATCTGGATCCAGCAGCGCAATGATGTCGCGCAGGGATTTTTGATATTCGCCCATCAGGGTGCGCAGTTTGCCTTCGAACTCAAGTTCTTTTTGCAGTTTGTCGTCAGACTGCAGGTTTTGCAGACGGGCTTGCAGTTCTTTGATGGCTTCTTCTGTTGCGCGGTATTCGTTGATCAGCGACATGTGGGCTACCTGTGGGGTGATGAGCAGGGTGTAATGACGCAATAATAGTCACAGCGTTAGCGCAAGTAAACATTTAAGGAAAGTTTTATTTGTAGCATTTTGAAATACCGCACTGACCTGCTCATCTCATCAAACAAGAGTTTTGAGCGTGTGAGCTAAAAACACAGCACCTATTTAGTGCTTTTATCGAAACCTTCTTTTGTGCAAGCCTCGCTGCCGTAGCAACACCGGCCCATTACCGTTGATCGGAGCCGCTGTGAGCAGGGATGAAAATCAGTGCGATACGGTTACTGCACAGGCCTCAGGTAATGGCTAGAATAGCCGCCTTTGCGAAGTTCTGGAGTTTCCCCTCATGCGCACTTTTCGTCTGGTGATTGCTTGCCCGGACCGCGTCGGCATCGTTGCCAAAGTCAGCAACTTTCTGGCTTCACACAACGGCTGGATTACCGAAGCGAGCCATCACTCTGACAATCTCAGCGGCTGGTTTTTCATGCGTCATGAAATCCGCGCCGATACCCTGCCTTTTGATCTGGAAGGTTTCCGCCAAGCGTTTACGCCAATCGCTGAAGAGTTCTCGATGGACTGGCGCATCACTGACTCGGATCAGAAGAAGCGCGTCGTGCTGATGGCCAGTCGTGAGTCCCACTGCCTGGCTGACTTGCTGCACCGCTGGCACAGCGACGAGCTGGACTGTGAAATCGCCTGCGTGATTTCCAACCACCAGGACCTGCGCAGCATGGTCGAGTGGCACAACATTCCTTATTACCATGTGCCGGTGGACCCGAAAGACAAAGAGCCGGCTTTTGCCGAAGTCTCGCGTCTGGTCAAACAGCACGACGCCGATGTCGTGGTGCTGGCGCGTTACATGCAGATCCTGCCGCCGCAGCTGTGCCGTGAATATGCCCATCAGGTCATCAACATTCACCACAGCTTCTTGCCTTCGTTCGTCGGCGCCAAGCCTTATCATCAAGCGTCGCTGCGTGGCGTAAAGCTGATTGGCGCGACCTGCCATTACGTGACCGAAGAGCTGGACGCCGGCCCGATCATCGAGCAGGACGTGGTGCGCGTCAGCCATCGCGACAGCATCGAAAACATGGTGCGTTTCGGCCGTGACGTCGAAAAAATGGTGTTGGCGCGTGGCCTGCGTGCGCATCTGGAAGATCGTGTGCTGGTACACGACAACAAGACGGTCGTGTTTGACTAAGCCGGAACGGCGCTGAACCCTGGGGGAGCGATTCATTTGCGATGGGTTTTGCCAGGACGATACATCTCAATCGCCTGTCAGATTTTTTGCGAATGATTCTGCTCCTGCACAGCGCCTATCTCGCAGGAGCCTTGCAATGACTGACCCACTCGATAAAGCCACATCCAAAGCCCCACCGACTCTCGGCGAGGGCTGCCTCTCGCGTTACGACCCTGACGCATTGTCCCCTGATGACGGCACCGAATTCGAGGGGGCTGCGCAGCTGTGGGAGCAGTTGAAGCCTGAGGACGATGAATCAGCTGGCCCTGACTCGCAGTAGCTTCATCAGCAGCGGTTTGCCAACCATCAGCAGAAACACCGGGCCGCCGGCAATCAGGTAGAAGTAGTAGGTCACGATCCGCCAGATCAGAATCGCCGCCGCAGCTGTCGACTTGCCGACCATGGGCGCCAGCAGCGCCGCCGAGGTCAATTCCGCAGCCCCCGCGCCACCCGGCGAAAGGCTGAACTGTCCAGCGCTCAGCGACAGCATCTGCACCAGAAACGTCCACGCCCAGTCGATATCGACGCCCAGCCCTCGCAGCGCCAGATACAGCACGCTGTAGCGCAGCCCCCAATGCACGCAGGTCAATGCGAAGACCTTGAGCAGAATGCGATGGGGCATCTTCCAGGTTTCCGCCAGCGCGTCGCGAAAGTGCAACAGCTTGCGAGCCCAGCGAATGCGCGTGGTGTTCTTGCGTTTCAGGCGCGTCAGCAGCTTGCCGTTGAACACAATGATGCGTCGATGAAAGCGCGCAAAACCTGCGCACACGCACAGCCCTGCGCCGATCAGCAAGGCGCTGGCGATCAACATCCATTCCAGGTTTTCACTGAGTTTGTGAAACACGGCGTAAATTAAAATACCGATCAAGGCGAGCAAGAAGAACACCAGGTCATTGAGCTGATCGGTGGCGAAGGCAGCCGTGCTCTTGGCCGGGCCGATGCCGCAGCGCGATAACAACGCCACCAGTGTCAGCGGTGCGCCGCTGCCGCCTGGCGTGGCGCTGTAAGCGAACTCCGTGGCCATGACGATCCCCAGACTCTTACGCATGCCTACGCCAGCCGCGCTGTCGCCGAGCAGCAGGCGCAAGCGCATGGTGTTAGCGCACCAACCCACCAGCACCATGGCGAACATGCCCACGAACAACATCAGCGGAAAGTTGCGCAGGCGATGAAACATGTCCATGCCGCCCATGAAGAACGGAATCAGCAGGGCAGCCAGAAGAAGGGCCGCAAGCCAGACAAGTCGTTTCACACGCCGGGCCTGTCTGGGTCGCAATCCAAGAGCGCGGCAGCTGCTCGCTCGTCAATAACGCTGAGGCAGGCAAGGGTCTGCAGTGAGGGAGCGATAGGCACGATGGTGGGTGTTCTCCGTTGTTTCGTCCTTGATTGACCCGCCTCAAGGACAGATGTTCGTCTGCGATCCGGTGAGGCTGAACCGTGTGGGAGCAGGGTTGGACTAGAGTGAAGGGGCCGACTCGGATTGGCAATCTTCGATGCAGGTAATGGTGGGTGTCGCGCCTCGGTCTGCCTGCACGTAAACCCTTTGACCTGTAGGTGAACAAATGCCGGACTCTCAACACATGCTGATCGGCGCGGGGCTGGATGGTCAGCCGGTCGGCCAGATTTTGCGGCTGGGTAATCGTCACGGGCTGGTGGCGGGCGCCACAGGCACGGGCAAAACCGTCACCCTGCAACGCCTGGCGGAAGTGTTCAGCGACGCCGGCGTGGCGGTGTTCGCCGCCGATATCAAAGGTGATCTGTGCGGGCTGGGGGCTGCGGGAAACCCTCAGGGCAAGATCGCCGAACGCATTGCCGGGATGCCCTGGCTGAATCACAAGCCTCAGGCGTATCCGGTGATGCTGTGGGATGTACATGGCAAGTCGGGTCATCCGCTTCGCACAACATTGTCGGAAATGGGCCCGCTGCTGTTAGGAAGCCTGCTTGAGCTCACCGACAGCCAACAGTCGGCGCTGTACGCCGCGTTCAAGGTGGCGGACCGTGAAGGCTTGTTGTTGCTGGACATCAAGGATCTCAAGGCGCTGCTCAATTACTTGCGCGACAACCCGCAGGCGCTGGGTGAGGACAGTGCGCTGATGACCACCGGGTCCAGTCAGGCGCTGCTGCGTCGGTTGACCGTGCTGGAGCAGCAGGGCGCCGAGGCGTTGTTTGGTGAGCCTGCGCTGCAACTGGAAGACATCCTGCAACCAGCAAGTGACGGGCGAGGGCGCATTCATTTGCTCGATGCCAGTCGGCTGGTGCATGAAGCACCAAAGGTTTATGCGACGTTTCTGCTGTGGTTGCTGGCCGAGTTGTTCGAGCAACTTCCAGAGCGCGGCGATGCCGATAAGCCGTTGCTGACGCTGTTTTTTGATGAGGCGCACTTGCTGTTCGCCGACACGCCCAAAGCGCTGCAGGACCGGCTCGAACAGGTGGTTCGGTTGATCCGCTCCAAAGGCGTGGGTGTGTATTTCGTTACACAGTCCCCAGGCGACTTACCGGATACCATCCTGGCGCAACTGGGCTTGCGTATTCAGCACGGCCTGCGCGCATTCACCAGCAAGGAACAGAAGTCGCTGCGGGCGGTAGCCGAAGGCTTCAGGCCCAATCCTGAGTTCGACACGCTGACTGTGCTCACTGAACTCGGGATCGGCGAGGCGCTGGTGGGCACGCTGCAGGAGAAGGGCACGCCGGATATCGTCAAGCGCGTGCTGGTGGCCCCACCGCAATCGAGAATCGGGCCGTTGAGTGAGGCCGAGCGCGTTGCCCTGGTCGCTGGCTCGCCTTTGGCAGGGCGGTATGACAAGCCCGTGGATCGCGAGTCGGCGTACGAAATGTTACTGGCGCGCAAGGGCGCAGTGCCTGAGATCGTGAAGAATCCGGGTGCTGACGAGAAATCCGAAGGTGGTATTGCGGACATTGCCGGCGGTTTCCTGGGAGGGCTGGCGGGGCAGGCGGTTAAAAGCGCGATGCGTCAGGCTGCCAATCAGATCGGGCGGGAGTTGGTGCGCGGTTTGATGGGGTCGTTATTGGGCGGGAGCAAGAAGCGGCGCTAAGCCGTGTACCTGAAACGAGAACGCCCACTCAGTGAGTGGGCGTTTTCATGTCAGCCAAGCAGCGGATCAGGCGAGCGCTTTGGACGCCAGCCAGAACAGGCCCGCCGACAGCGCGACAGTGGCAGGCAGGGTCAACACCCACGCCAGCAAAATGTTGCGCACGGTGCCGCCTTGCAGACCGCTCTTGTTCGCAACCATGGTGCCAGCCACGCCGGACGACAGGATGTGGGTGGTCGAAACCGGCAGGCTGAACACGTTGGCCAGGGCGATGGCGCTGGCGGTGGTGATCTGCGCTGACATGCCCTGGGCGTAGGTCATTCCCTGCTTGCCGATCTTCTCGCCGATGGTCAGGACGACGCGCTTCCAGCCGACCATGGTGCCGATACCCAACGCCAGCGCGACCGCAAGGATCACCCAGAACGGCGCGTATTCGGTGGTCGCGGTCAGATCTTTGCGCAGTTTTTCCAGATCGGATTTCTCGCGGGCATCCAGTGCCGGAAGCTTGCCGACCTTGCGCGCCGTGTCGTCCAGGCAAAGCAGATAGCGACGAACTTCGATGCGATGCTCAGGGGCCAGACTGTGGTAGTCAGTCACGCCCTTGAGGTTGTTCAGCAGGGCGTCGATGGTCGGCTCGGTCTGTTCGGGATTGCAGCTGAAGCGCTCCGGCAGGTCGCCAGTGGTTGCCTTGCCCAGCGCCAGGTATTCGCCCAGCGTCGCGTTGTTGCGCTGATAGAACTGGCTCAGGTGCAGCGTCGCGTCGCGGGTGCGTTCGATCTGGTAGGTGGTGGTGCTCAGGTCGAGCACGAACTGCGCCGGGACGATACCGATCAACACCAGCATGATCAGGCCGATGCCTTTCTGGCCGTCGTTGGAGCCGTGCACGAAGCTGACGGCCATCGCCGAGATCACCAGCACGAGGCGGTTCCAGAACGGCGGATGCTTCTTGTCGTCGAGCTTGCGGCGCTGCTCCGGGGTCTTGTGCATCTTGGACAGCGGACGCCAGGCTTTCAGGCCGATCAGCACCAGGGCAGCGATAATGAAACCCGCCAGTGGCGAGAACACCAGCGAGGCGCCGATGTCGATCGCTTTTTGCCAGTTCACGCCTTCGCCCAGTGGAATGTTGTTGATCAGCGCATTGGCCAGACCCACGCCCAGAATTGAACCGATCAGCGTGTGCGAGCTGGAAGCCGGAATCCCGAAGTACCACGTGCCCAGGTTCCAGGTGATCGCGGCTGCCAGGAGCGAGAACACCATCGCCAGACCGTGACCGGTGTTGACGTTGATCAGCAGCTCGACCGGCAGCAGGTGGACGATGGCATAAGCCACGCCGACGCCGCCGAGCAACACCCCGAGAAAGTTGAACACACCCGAGAAAAAGACAGCCAGATGAGGTGGCATCGCCTTGGTGTAAATGACTGTCGCCACCGCGTTGGCGGTGTCATGAAAGCCGTTGATGAACTCGAAGGTGAGGACAAAAGCCAGGGCGAGCAGCAGGCTCACAATCACCCAAGCATCCAGTCCGCTGAATAAATCGATCATGGAAGGTTTTCTGACCCGGTATTAAGGGGGCGGGATTATGACAGAAAAAAAACTAATCGATAGGCAAGCCGCCAATTGGTAGCAACCTGCAACGAAAATTCTGTACCAGCGACCCCGTTGACTTCCTGTCAGGAAGCGAAAAGAACAACGTTCGCTTCAACCTTAGCTGAAACCGGCGAGGGTGAATCGGGCCTTCAAGCGTTGCTGCGTGAATGCTGGGCGTCAAACGACGAACTCAGCGCTCTTCCTTGAGTTCTTCTTCCATTTTCTGAAGTTCTTGCTTGAATGCCTGATCGAGCAGGCTGGCGCGTTTGCGCCACGGCTTGCGCTCGGGTTCTGGCTGAGCGGCGTAGGTGGTCACTTCGCCACCATATACTTCCTTGTAACGTTGTTCCTGGCGCTCTAGTTCTGCGCGCAGTTCATCTTTGGTCACGTTATTACCTGATTGTCTCGAGTTTGATTCTAGTGATAACGCAGGGTCTGCAAGTGTACGGCGTCATGGACTGATCGGCAGCAGACAAGCATTTGCGATGAGTCGGGACGAATGTACGGAACACTTCAGTCACATGCGGCTACGCGCACCAGAACGACAAAACTGTCGTAGCACCATTCTTTTTTCGGTTTGCCAGGGCACTGGCAAATTGACCAGGCTTCTGGCCTGTCTATCGCCGGGCAGTGCACTCGGGTAGTGCATGCGGCGCGTTCATTGGATCCATACCTTGTCGGGGCATGGCTCAAATGCGCCTTGGCGTTTAGCACGTCAATTGAGTCGTACTATCTCCAAGAAGATCCCGGGAGTCAACTGTAGTGAGCACTTCAATTGAATAACTGCGTACAAATACTCTTTTCGCGTACGAAGATTCCGAAGTTGATGCCGGAAGAATTTCTGTCAGAACTTTATTATTCGGAAGTGGAAGCGCTGAGACAGAATTCTGACGACGTGATTCCATTCCGATTTCTCAATGCCGATAAGCGTGTTGTTCGGGAATGCTTACAATTGAAAGGGGTTCGAGAAGGAGGGGGGACAAAAACGGCCTTGCGTTTAGCAAGGCCGTTGCCTGGGACTTCTCAGTGGGTACCTGACCAGTATTTCCAAGAAGCCACATAGTGGCGTGTGAAAGGTATAAGCAACCGGGCGACGGGTCAATTGCGATTATCGGCCAGTGGTTCGATAATCGCCCAAAACGCCCTTGCCGTTGCTTTAAAAAGAAGCGAGAGTGGCGTCACAGAAGGCCTCCACGGCCGCGACGAACGGTGTCAAGATGAACGATCAACTGCGAAATTCCTTTTCCTCGCTGGCCCCGCCCATCGTGGCATCTCCGGCCAAGCGGATTCAGGCCCTCACTGGTGATCCGGATTTCATGACCTCGCTGGCGCGGGGCCTGGCGGTTATTCATGCCTTCCAGGAGCGCAAGCGCCACCTTACCATCGCGCAGATCAGCCACCGCACCGAGATCCCTCGCGCCGCGGTTCGCCGTTGCCTGCACACGCTGATCAAGCTTGGCTACGCCACCACTGACGGTCGCACCTATTCGCTGCTGCCCAAGGTGCTTACCCTTGGTCATGCCTATTTGTCGTCGACCCCGCTGGCGGTGTCATCCCAGCCGTATCTGGACCGCATGAGCAATCAGCTTCACGAGGCGTGCAACATGGCGACCCTCGAAGGCGACGACATCCTTTATATAGCCCGGTCTGCAACGACCCAGCGGCTCATTTCGGTGGACTTGGCAGTGGGCGGTCGTCTGCCGGCCTACTGCACGTCCATGGGTCGGATTCTTCTGGCAGCGCTGGACGACGTTTCCTTGCAGGAGTATCTCGATCATGTCGACCTGCAACCCAAGACCAGCCGCACCTTGCGCACCCCTGAAGCGCTGCTCGAATGTTTGCAGCAAGTGCGTCAGCAGGGCTGGTGCATCGTCGATCAGGAGCTGGAGCAGGGTCTGCGTTCCATTGCCGTGCCGGTCTACGATGCTTCGGGCCAGGTGCTCGCCGCGCTCAACGTCAGCACCAGCGCGGGTCGGGTGGCACGCAACGAGCTGGAGCAGAAATTTCTGCCCATCATGCTCGACGCTAGCCGTGACTTGAGCACCCAGCTATTCACGTGATTTTTTGGCGTCATACTCTCCGTTCGATTATCGAACAGATAGTCGATTATCGGATTGTTCCGTTCCACGCTCAGGCATAACCTGAATCTCATCCCGGCGTTGTCAGGCACGCCGCTCACCGATCGAGATTTTTGAACCTGGAGCACCCTCATGGCTGAAATTCTTTCCCTGCACGATGCCGTGAAGCAATTCGTCAACGATGGCGACACCGTTGCGCTGGAAGGCTTCACCCATCTGATTCCTACTGCGGCCGGTCACGAAATCATTCGTCAGAAGAAGAAACACCTGACGCTGGTTCGTATGACCCCTGACCTGATTTACGACCAGTTGATCGGCGCAGGCTGTGCGAACAAGCTGATTTTCTCGTGGGGCGGCAACCCCGGGGTTGGCTCCCTGCATCGTTTGCGTGACGCCGTTGAAAAGCAATGGCCACAACCCATGGAAATCGAAGAGCACAGCCACGCCGACCTGGCCAACGCCTACGTCGCCGGCGCTTCGGGCCTGCCGTTCGCGGTGCTGCGTGCTTATGCCGGTTCCGACCTGCCGAAGGTCAACCCGCTGATCAAATCCGTCACCTGCCCATTTACCGGTGAAGTGCTGGCGGCCGTGCCTGCGGTACGTCCTGATGTGACGGTGATCCACGCGCAGAAGGCCGACCGTAAAGGCAACGTGCTGTTGTGGGGCATTCTCGGCGTGCAGAAAGAGGCCGCGCTGGCTGCCAAACGCTGCATCGTCACCGTCGAAGAAATCGTCGACGACCTCAATGCACCCATGAACGCCTGTGTGCTGCCGACCTGGGCCTTGAGCGCGGTTTGCGTCGTACCCGGTGGTGCGCATCCGTCCTACGCACATGGCTACTCGGAGCGTGACAACCGTTTCTACCAGGCGTGGGACGCGATCGGTCGGGACCGTAAGGCATTTACTGCGTGGATCGACGAATACATCCACGGCACTCGTGATTTCAGTGAGTTCCAGAGCAAGCTGGCCCGCGCTTGGGAGGCAAAATAATGACCTACACCACCAATGAAATGATGACTGTAGCCGCTGCCCGCCGCCTGAAAAACGGTTCGGTCTGCTTCGTCGGCATCGGTCTGCCGTCCAAGGCCGCCAACCTTGCGCGCCTCACGTCATCGCCCGACGTCGTGCTGATCTACGAGTCGGGCCCGATCGGCGCCAAGCCAAACGTGCTGCCGCTGTCCATCGGCGACGGCGAGCTGGCCGAAACCGCTGACACCGTGGTCTCGACCAGCGAGATCTTCCGCTACTGGCTGCAGGGTGGTCGGGTTGACGTCGGTTTCCTGGGCGCTGCTCAGGTCGACCGTTTCGGCAACATCAACACCACCGTAGTCGGCGACTATCACCACCCGAAAGTGCGCCTGCCGGGCGCGGGTGGGGCGCCGGAAATTGCCGGTTCTGCCAAGCAAGTGCTGATCATCCTCAAGCAATCGCCGCGCACGTTCGTCAATAAGCTGGACTTTGTCACATCGGTTGGCCATGGCGAAGGCGGCGACTCGCGCAAGCGCCTTGGTCTGCCGGGGGCGGGGCCGGTGGGCATCATCACCGACCTGTGCATCATGGAACCGGAAACGGGCACGCACGAATTTGTGGTGACCACGCTGCACCCTGGCGTGACCCGCGAGCAAGTGATCGCGGCCACCGGCTGGGAACTGCGTTTCGCTGAAAAGGTTGTGACGTCCGAAGAACCGAGCGAATACGAACTGGCGTCCCTGCGTGATCTGGAAGCGCGCACCGCTGCTGCTCATGGCCAGGCACCGGGAGAAGCATGATGCGTGACGTTTTTATCTGCGACGCGATTCGCACGCCCATCGGCCGGTTCGGCGGGGCACTGGCCACTGTTCGCGCGGACGATCTGGCAGCACTGCCGATCAAGGCGCTGATCGAACGCAATCCTTCGGTGAACTGGAAGGAAGTCGACGAGGTGTTTCTCGGCTGTGCCAACCAGGCCGGTGAAGACAACCGCAACGTGGCACGCATGGCCTTGCTCTTGGCGGGCCTGCCGGAAACCGTGCCGGGCGTGACCCTCAATCGCCTGTGCGCTTCGGGGCTGGACGCTGTGGGCACTGCGTTCCGGGCCATTGCCTCGGGCGAAATGGAGCTGGCCATCGCCGGTGGCGTCGAGTCGATGTCCCGCGCGCCGTTCGTGATGGGCAAGGCCGACACGGCGTTTGGTCGCGGTCAGAAACTGGAAGACACAACGCTGGGCTGGCGCTTCGTCAACCCTCTGATGAAAGACCAGTACGGCGTGGAAACCATGCCGCAGACCGGCGATAACGTTGCCGAAGATTTCAAGGTCTCCCGCGAGGATCAGGACGCTTTCGCCCTGCGCAGTCAGCAACGTACAGCCGCTGCACAAGCGTCCGGTTTTTTTGCTGAAGAAATCGTGCCGGTGCGCATCGCTCACAAAAAGGGCGAGACCGTCGTTGACAAGGACGAGCACCCTCGCGCCGACACCAGCCTGGACGCGTTGAGCAAGCTCAAGCCGGTCAATGGCCCGGGCAAAACGGTGACGGCGGGGAACGCTGCAGGCCTGAATGACGGCGCTGTGGCGTTGATTCTGGCCTCCGCCGAAGCGGTCAAGAAGCACGGCCTGACCCCACGCGCCCGCGTGTTGGGTATGGCGAGTGCTGGCGTTGAACCCCGCGTGATGGGCATCGGCCCGGTGCCGGCGGTGCGTAAGCTGGTTGAACGCCTGGGTCTGGCAGTCTCGGATTTCGACGTGATCGAACTGAACGAAGCCTTCGCCAGCCAAGGGCTTGCGGTCATGCGTGAACTGGGGATCGCTGACGACTCATCCAAGGTCAACCCTAACGGCGGCGCCATTTCCCTGGGCCATCCGCTGGGCATGAGCGGGGCGCGTCTGGTGCTGACTGCGTTGCATCAATTGGAGAAAACCGGCGGCAGCAAAGGATTGGCGACCATGTGCGTCGGCGTAGGACAGGGCCTGGCCCTGGCGATAGAAAGATAGCGACACACGCCTGAAACCAACCACCCGAGTTGTCGGTTGCCTCCACGAAAAGGCAACTGATGGCTTGGGCGGTTGTCCTTGTGATGTCTAAGTGTTACTGCTTAAGTCTAAGTGTTTCAGGTTATGTCGTAGACTCACCCTTTGTGGCTGGTCTTTATAAAAAATGGGGAAACAATAATGACAACGACTCACTACACCGGAGAAGAAAGGAGCAAACGGATTTTTGCGATCGTAGGTGCCTCTTCAGGCAACCTTGTGGAATGGTTCGACTTTTATGTCTACGCCTTCTGCGCTATCTACTTCGCACCGGCTTTCTTCCCATCCGATGACCCGACCGTTCAACTGTTGAACACTGCTGGCGTCTTCGCGGCGGGCTTCTTGATGCGACCTATCGGAGGCTGGCTGTTTGGCCGCGTCGCCGATAAACATGGCCGCAAGAATTCCATGATGATCTCGGTCCTGATGATGTGTGGTGGCTCGCTGGTCATCGCCTGTCTGCCGACCTACGCTGCCATCGGCGCCTGGGCACCGTTTCTGCTGCTGGTAGCGCGCCTGTTCCAGGGGCTGTCAGTGGGGGGCGAGTATGGCACCACGGCCACGTACATGAGTGAAGTCGCGTTGCGGGGGCAGCGTGGATTCTTCGCCTCGTTCCAGTACGTGACCCTGATCGGCGGCCAGTTGCTGGCCGTGCTGACCGTGGTGATTCTGCAGCAATTCCTCAATGCCGATGAGCTCAAGGCCTACGGCTGGCGGATTCCGTTCGTGGTCGGCGCCATTGCTGCAGTGATCTCGCTGCTGCTGCGCCGCTCGCTGAAAGAAACCACCACCGCCGAAGTGCGTCAGGACAAGGACGCCGGCAGCATGGCCGCGTTGTTCCGTAACCACACTGGCGCGTTTATCACTGTGCTGGGTTATACCGCGGGTGGCTCGCTGATTTTCTACACCTTCACCACCTACATGCAGAAATACCTCGTTAACACTGTGCACATGGACGCCAAGACCGCCAGTTACATTATGACCGGCGCGCTGTTCCTCTACATGTGCATGCAGCCGGTGTTTGGCGCGCTGGCCGACAAGATCGGTCGTCGTGCCTCGATGCTCTGGTTTGGGGGCCTGGGCACGATCTGCACCGTGCCGATCCTGATGACCCTGAAAACCACCACCAGCCCGATTCTGGCCTTCGTGTTGATCACCCTGGCGCTGGCGATCGTCAGCTTCTACACCTCGATCAGCGGTCTGGTGAAAGCCGAAATGTTCCCGGTACACGTCCGCGCGCTGGGCGTGGGTCTGGCGTACGCCGTGGCCAACGCGATCTTCGGCGGCTCGGCGGAATTCGTGGCCCTGAGCTTCAAGAACATGGGCTCGGAGAACATCTTCTACTGGTACGTGACCGCCATGATGGCGATCGCTTTCCTCTTCAGCCTGCGTCTGCCGAAGAAGCCGGAATACCTGCACGAAGATCACTGATACAACAGCGCGCGCCTGTGATCGGGCGCGCGTCATCCATACTCTTCAACGACTTTATCGCAAAGTGCTCAACATAAAAGGGAGCGGCTATGGCCTTCGTACAACTTCAAGACGGTGAAATGCATTACCAGGTCGAGGGCCCTGCAGGCGCTCCGGTGCTGGTTTTGTCCAATTCCCTGGGGACCGACCTGCACATGTGGGACGCGCAGATCGCGTCGCTGAGCCAGTCGTTCCGGGTGGTGCGCTACGACACCCGTGGCCATGGCAAGTCCCTTGTCACCCAAGGCCCTTACACGATCGAACAGCTGGGACGCGACGTTCTGGCCTTGCTCGATACGCTGAAGATCAAACAGGCGCATTTCTGTGGTTTGTCCATGGGCGGTTTGATCGGCCAGTGGCTGGGCATCCACGCCAACGATCGCCTGCACAAGCTGATCCTGTGCAACACCGCCGCCAAGATCGGCGGGCCTGAAATGTGGGGCCCGCGCATCGAGATGGTGGAGAAGGGCGGCGAGCAGGCGATGAAGGAACTGGGCGCTGGCGCCGTAGGACGCTGGTTCACCCCAGACTTCGCCCGCGATCACGCCGACAAGGTCACCCCGGTGACGGATGTGCTGGCAGCGACTTCACCTCAGGGTTATGCCGCGTGCTGCGCGGCTGTGCGGGATGCTGATTTTCGCAAGCAACTGCACTTGATCACGGTACCGACGCTGATGATCTGCGGCAGCCACGATGCAGTGACCACAGTGGCCGACGGGCACTTCATCCAGAACCACATTGCCGGTTGCCAGCTCTCGGATTACTACGCAGCGCACCTGTCCAATGTCGAATTGGGCAAGGTGTTCACCCTGCGCGTCACCGAGTTTTTGTTGAGTTGAATGCGCGCCGAAAACTCCTGTAGCAGTCCGGCTTGCCGGCGGTGGCGTCCAAAAGATCGCTACCGCCGGCAAGCCGGACTGCTACAGGGGATCAGCGCTCGGCGTCAGGAAACTTTTGAGACATAAAAAAACCACCTTACGGTGGTTTTTTATGGTGCGCTGAATCAGAACATCCGCATTTCCGGCACATCACCCGAAGTCGGCTTCTTCTCGCCTTTCGGGGTCTGCTCGTACCAGCCGCCGCCGAGCGCGCGGTACAGATTGACCTCACTGCTCAGCTGCGACAGACGATCGGTAATCAACGACTGCTGCGCACTGAACAACTGACGCTGCGCGTCGAGGAAGGTCAGGTTGCTGTCGATCCCGATGCGATAACGACGCTCGGCCAGGCGGTAGTAATCCTGGTTGGCAGCGACGAAATCGTTCTGCGCCTTGAGCTGATCGGTGAAGGTCTTGCGCGAGGCCAGGCCGTCAGAGACTTCCTGGAAGGCTGTCTGAATCGCCTTCTCGTAGTTGGCGATGCCGATGTCCTTCTGGATCTTCGAGTAGTCCAGGCTCGCACGCAGGCTGCCGGCGTTGAAGATCGGCAGGTTGATCTGCGGCTGGAACAGCCAGGTGCCTGAGCCGCCTTTGAACAGGCCGCTCAGATCACCGCTTGCAGTCCCGGCACTGGCCGTCAGGCTGATGCTCGGGAAGAACGCGGCGCGCGCCGCACCGATATTGGCATTGGCAGCCTTGAGGCTGTGTTCGGCCTGAAGGATGTCCGGACGACGCTGCAGCAGCTCGGACGGCAGGCCCGCTGGCATCTCGTTGAGCATGTCAGCGCTCAACGGTTTGGACGCAGGCAGGTTGGCTGGCAGGCCGGTGCCCAGCAGCAGGACGAGGTTGTTCTCGTCCTGAGCGACCAGGCGCTGGTACTGCGCCAGCTTGACGCGAGCGCTTTCCACCGAGGTGCGCGACTGCGCCAGATCCAGCGCCGAGGCGACACCGACTTCGTTGCTGCGCGAGGTCAGGCGCAGGCTTTCTTCGAAGGCACCGAGGGTATCCTGCGTCAGCTTGAGCAATTCCTTGTCGGCTTCCCACGTCAGATAGGCGTTGGCGACGTTGGCCACCAGGCTGATCTGCGTGCTGCGACGGGCCTCTTCGCCGGCGAAGTAGGTTTCCAGCGCTTGCTCGCTCAGGCTGCGAACGCGACCGAACAGGTCCAGCTCATAGGCACTGACGCCCAAGCCGACCGAGTACTGGCTGGTGATGCCCGCCTGACCGGTCTGCGACAGATCGCCTGGCACCCGCTGACGCGTACCGCTGGCGTCGGCGGCGACAGCCGGGAACAGGTCCGCACGCTGGATACGGTACTGCGCCCGGTAGGCGTCGATGTTCAGGGCCGCGACACGCAGGTCGCGGTTATTGCTCAGGGCTGTCTGAATCAATTGCTGCAGGGCCGGGTCCTGGAAGAACTGACGCCAGCCTTGTTCGGCAGCCGCCTGATTGGCGGCATTGTCCGGCGAATACGCCGGACCTTGCGGGTACTGAGCAGCCACCGGTGCCGCAGGCTGCTTGTAATCGGGGATCAACGAGCAGCCGCTAAGAACGATCGCGGTCACTGCCAGAGAGATCAGGGACTTGCTCATTGGCCAGCCTCATCGTGTGGGATGTGTTTCTGTTTGCTCTTGAACAACCCGGATACCGATACGAAGAACAGCGGTACCCAGAAGATCGCCAGGATGGTCGCGGTAATCATACCGCCGATCACGCCTGTACCGATCGAATGCTGGCTACCGGAGCCGGCGCCGGTGGAAATGGTCAGCGGCACCACGCCGAGGATAAACGCCATGGACGTCATCACGATCGGACGCAGACGCATCCGGCACGCTTCCACGGCCGCATCCATCAGCGACTTGCCCTGCTCATGCAGTTCCTTGGCGAACTCGACGATCAGAATGGCGTTTTTCGCCGCCAGACCCACCGTCACCAACAGGCCCACCTGGAAGAACACGTCGTTGGACAGGCCGCGCAGGCTGGTCGCCATCAGCGCACCGATAACCCCCAGCGGCACGACGAGCAGAACAGCGATCGGAATCGACCAGCTTTCATACAGCGCTGCCAGACAGAGGAAGACCACCAGTACCGAGATCGCATACAGGGCCGGTGCCTGAGAACCGGAGAGGCGTTCTTCGAACGACAGACCGGTCCAGGAGTAACCGATGCCCTGCGGCAGTTGCTGCGCCAGTTTCTCGATCTCGGCCATCGCCTGACCGGTACTGTAGCCCGGCGCCGGCGTACCCAGAATTTCTTCGGCCGGTACACCGTTGTAACGCGACAGTTTTGGCGAACCGAAGACCCACTCGCCGCCCGCGAAGGCATCGAAAGGAACCATGGTGCCGCTGGCGTTGCGCACATACCACTTCTTCAGGTCTTCAGGGCTCATCCGCGATTTCGGATTACCCATGATGTACACCTTCTTCACCCGACCGCGGTCGATGAAGTCGTTGACGTAGCTGCCGCCCATCGCCACCGACAGGGTGGTGTTGATGTCCGATTGCGTCACGCCCAAGGCGCGGGCTTTTTCGTCGTCGATGATCAGCTGGTACTGCGGCTCGTCTGTCAGGCCGTTAGGGCGTACGCCCGCCAGGATCTTGCTCTGCGAAGCCAGACCCAGCAGCTGATTACGCGCCTGCATGAGTTTTTCATGGCCCAGGCCAGCCTGATCCTGCAGGTACAGGTCAAAACCGGTGGCGTTACCCAGTTCCAGTACCGCTGGCGGAACCACGGCGAAGGACATCGCGTCACGGAAGCCGAAGAAGTGCCCCTGAGCGCGCTTGGCCACTTCGAACACGCTGTTGGAGGAGTCACGCTCTTCCCACGGCTTGAGCAGCACGAACGCAAGACCCGAGCTCTGACCACGGCCTGCGAAGTTGAAGCCGTTGACCGAGAACACCGATTTGACGCCCGGGTCGGTCAGCAGGTATTCGCGCATCTTGTCCAGCGTGCCTTGGGTCCGCTCGGCCGTGGAGCCGGGCGGCGTCTGAACCTGAGCGAAAATCACGCCCTGGTCTTCTTCGGGCAGGAACGCGGTCGGGATGCGGGTGAACATCCAGATCATGCCCGCGAAGATCGCGAGGTAGACCAGGAACGCCGGGAACTTGTGGCGAATCACGTTGCTGACGCCGCGCTCGTAGCTCAGCACGCCACGATCGAAGGTGCGGTTGAACCAGCCAAAGAAACCCTTGCGCGGCTGACCGTGCTTGTCGGCGTCGATCGGCTTGAGCATCGTGGCGCACAGGGCCGGGGTGAAGACCAGCGCGACCAGTACCGAAAGCGCCATGGCCGAAACCACGGTGATCGAGAACTGTCGATAAATCACACCGGTGGAGCCGCCGAAGAACGCCATTGGCAGCAGTACCGCCGACAGCACCATGGCGATACCCACCAGCGCGCCCTGAATCTGTTCCATCGATTTACGCGTGGCTTCACGAGGCGATAAATGCTCCTCGGCCATCACCCGCTCGACGTTCTCCACCACGACGATGGCGTCGTCCACCAGCAAACCGATGGCCAGCACCATGCCGAACATGGTCAGGGTGTTGATCGTGAAACCGGCTGCCGCAAGGATGCCGAACGTACCCAGCAATACCACCGGCACCGTCAATGTGGTGATGATGGTGGCGCGGAAGTTCTGCAGGAACAGGTACATCACCAGGAACACGAGGATGATCGCTTCACCCAGGGTGTGAACGACGCCGGTGATGGATTCCTTGACCACTGGGGTCGTGTCGTACGGGTAAACCGCTTTCATGCCAGGCGGGAAGAACGGCTCCAGACGCCCGATGGTGTCGCGGATCGCCTTGGAGGTGTCCAGCGCGTTAGCGCCGGTGGCCAGCTTGATCGCCAGACCCGATGCCGGTTTGCCGTTGAACTGTGCATCGACGCTGTAGTTCTCGCCGCCCAGCCCGATGTTGGCGACGTCTTTGAGGCGAACCTGCGAGCCGTCCTGGTTGACCTTGAGCAGGATGTTGCCGAACTGCTCGGCAGTCTGCAGACGGGTCTTGCCGATGATGGTGGCGTTGAGTTGCTGGCCTTTGACGGCTGGCAGACCACCGATCTGACCGGACGACACCTGAACGTTTTGCGCAGTGATCGCGGTTTTCACGTCAACCGGGGTCAGCTGGTAGTTGTTCAGCTTGTCCGGGTCGAGCCAGATACGCATCGCGTACTGGGCACCGAACACTTGGAAGTCACCTACACCCGGGGTTCGGGCGATCTGGTCCTGGATGTTGGAAACGATGTAGTTGGACAAGTCTTCCTTGCCCATGCTGCCGTCTTCGGACACCAGGCCGATCACCAGCAGGAAGTTCTTCACCGCCTTGGTGACGCGCAGACCTTGCTGTTGCACTTCTTGCGGCAGCAGCGGGGTGGCCAGGTTGAGCTTGTTCTGTACCTGAACCTGCGCGATGTCCGGGTTGGTACCCTGGTTGAAGGTCACGGTGATGGTCATGCTGCCATCAGAGTTACTTTCAGACGAGATGTAACGCAGGTTGTCGATACCGTTCATCTGCTGTTCGATCACCTGAACCACGGTGTCCTGCACGGTCTGTGCAGACGCACCTGGGTAGGTCACCTGAATCGCGATGGCCGGCGGCGCAATGGCCGGGTATTGGTTGATCGGCAAGTTGAGGATCGAAAGAGCCCCGACCAGCATGATCACGAGGGCAATTACCCACGCGAAAATGGGTCGGTCGATGAAAAACTTCGACATGAATCATTTACTCCCTTGAGCGGGAGCCGGGGCGGCAGCTGGTTTCACGTTGGTCGCGTCCGCTACGGTCACTTGGGCGCCCGGCTTGACGTACTGCAGGCCTTCGGTGATGACGCGGTCGCCTGCGTTCAGGCCCTTGTCCACCACCCAGTCAGTGCCACTGGTGCGCGTGGCCACCAGCGTACGCAGTTCGACTTTGTTGTCCTGATTGACCACCAGCGCCGTCGGCGTGCCTTTCAAGTCGCGGGTCACGCCCTGTTGCGGCACCAGAATCGCCTGCTCGTTCACACCGGATTGCAGACGGGCGTGCACGAACATGCCAGGCAGCAAGGTGTGGTTCGGGTTCGGGAAGACCGCGCGCAGGGTCACCGAACCTGTGGTCTGATCGACCGACACCTCGGAGAACTCCAACTTGCCATCGATCGGGTATTGGCTGTTGTCTTCCAGCGTCAGCTTGACCTTGGCGGCGTTGTCACCGGCCTTCTGCAGCTTGCCGCTTTCCAGCTCGCGACGCAGACGCAGCATTTCGGTGGAGGACTGGATCACATCGACGTAGATCGGGTCCAGCTGTTGAATGGTCGCCATTGCATCCGCCTGACCGTTGCTGACCAGCGCACCTTCAGTCACCAGCGAACGACCGATCCGCCCGGAAATCGGCGCATACACTTTGGTGTAGCGCAGGTTGATCTCGGCGGTCTGCACGGCGGCCTGGGCTTCGCGGGCGTTGCCGACGGCGGTGTCGTATTCCTGACGGCTCACGGCCTGCTCATTGATCAGCTGCTTGTAGCGGCCAGCCAGCGAGTTGGTGGCATCGAAGGTCGCCTTGGCGCTGTTCAGGTTGGCTTCGTAAACGGCTGGATCGATCTGGTACAGCTGCTGGCCGGCCTTGACGTCGGTACCTTCAGTGAACATGCGCTTGAGAATGATGCCGTTGACCTGCGGACGCACTTCGGCCACGCGATACGCAGTGGTGCGCCCCGGCAGATCGGAGACAAGGGTGTAAGGCTGGGGCTGGATGGTCACGACGCCGACCTGAGGGGGCGGTGGTGCAGCAGCGGCGGCCGCATCTTCCTTTTTACTGCATCCGCTGAGCAGAGATGCCAAGGCGACGGCAGTGACCAGTACGGTAACAGCTGGCTTGAATTGCATGAAGATCCTCGGGTCAGGAGCTGGGCTCTTGAGAAGTGGAATGGGTGAAAACGGGCTTCCGGCTGGATAAGTAGCAAGCTAATGAATATACTTACGTTCACGGTTGTTTGTAAACACCCACGACTGCGACAGACAAACGCATCGGGGGCATCGATTGTAGGTCCGGGACAAGGCATTACAAAGGCCGTCCGGCATGCTGTTCAGGCCACTCGACCAGAGAGCCTGAAGCATTTTCATTGAGGTTTTACTGCCATGGTTCGTCGCACCAAAGAAGAAGCTCAGGAAACGCGCAGGCAGATTCTGGAAGCGGCCGAGCAGGCGTTTTTCGAGCGCGGCGTGGCGCGCACGACCTTGGCGGACATCGCCACCTTGGCGGGTGTGACCCGTGGCGCGATCTACTGGCACTTCAGCAACAAGGCCGATCTGGTACAGGCGATGCTCGACAGCCTGCATGAGCCTCTGGAGGAAATGGCCCGTGCCAGCGAAAGCGCGGACGAACTGGACCCCTTGGGCTGGACGCGCAAGCTTCTGGTTCATTTGTTTCAGCAAGTTGCCATGGACCCGAAAACCCGCCGCATCAATGAAATTCTGTTTCATAAATTCGAATTCACCGATGAAATGTGTGACATGCGGCGTCAGCGGCAATTCGTCTGGCTGGATGCCAACGAACGCATCGCCCTGGCCTTGAGCAACGCCTCGCGTCAGGGGCAGTTACCTGCCGACCTGAACCCACAGCGGGCGGCCATCTGTCTGCATGCTTATATACACGGCATCCTTGGCCAATGGTTACTGGTTCCAGACAGCTTCCCGTTGCATGAGGAGGCTGAACGTCTGGTCGATACCGGGCTGGATATGCTTCGTTACAGCCCTGCCCTCCGGGACGCCACGCCGATGCTTGCTTCAACGCTGAATTGACAGGAGCGGCAGTCGCCGGATCCCTTGCAAGGCACGCAGGCCGCTGGCTCCGGCCAGTGACTATAACCGTGTGGCGCTTAGCCTGCATCTATACATTTCTTCATGAAAGATGAACAGCGGGTTTACCCAGCCTTTACCTCAATCCCGGTCCGCGTTCAGCCAATCGACAGGCGCGTTCTATCCAGCGAACGAATGCTTCCTTATTGCCATCTGCCGTCTAAGCTTGCTCGCAAACCAACAAGAATGGGGCGCGCACGATGTCAGTCGTTTCTGTACGTAGAACGTGGAAAACTTTTCTTTTCGCGGCGTTTGCCTGCATTGGCATAAGCCAGGCCCTGGCAGCCGGGGACGAGGCGCAGGAAGCAGCGGCGGCCAAAACGCTGTTGGAAAAAGCCGTGAGCCACTTTCGGCAGGTGGGTGACAAGGCCTTCGCTGAATTCAGCCGCCAAGGCGAGTATGTCGATGGCGAGCGCTATGTCTTCGTCACTGACACCAACGGTGTAATGCTTGCCAGTGGAGGGCCGTCGGTGGCGTTGATCGGTCGCGACATCTCGTCGGTGCTCGACCCCGATCTGCAGAAGAGCTTTAAAGAGGTCCTGCACACCCCGGAAAGCGCGGGCATCCAGCAGGCCGAATACCGCTGGCAGAACTGGCGCGATGGTAAGGTCGAGCGCAAGCGTGTGTATTTCCAGCGCGTTGGCAATCGTATTCTGGCCGTGGGCTATTACCTTCCCCGCGCAACGCCCGAACAGGCCAGGGCCTTGCTCGATAAGGCATCCAAGGCGCTGGTGCAGGATGAAAAGGGCACGGTCGAGGCGATCAATAGCCTCAAGGGCGGTTTCCTGCAGGACGACCTTTATGTCTTTGTGGTCGACATCAACACCAAACGCTATGTCGCACACGGCACCAGCCTGCGTTTGGTCAACACCGACTTCAGCAAGATCAAAGACCCGGAAGGCAAACCGGTCGGGCTGCCGATGCTGGAGATGATCAAGAAGCAACCCGAGGGCGAATATGAATACCGTTGGCGCAACCCTGTGACCGGCAAGATCGAGCACAAGCATGCGTACATGCGCAAAGTGGGTGGTTTCCTGGTGGCGGTGGGCTATTACAGCGGTTGAGTCCGGGCGCCGAGGGGAGACGCTTGACCTGTGGGAGCGAATTCATTCGCGAGGGCCGGTACAGTCGACACATCCTTTTCGGCCGTACCTCCCTGTCGCGAATGAATTCGCTCCCACAGTTTTAGTGGCAGGCGATCAATTGAAGGTTAGCGATCCTTGTCCGCCCGTCCTCGCAGCAGGTTGTCGGGCATCGCCAACGCCGCGGCCAGCCCCAGCACCGATACGGCGGCACTGATCATTAGCAAGTGCTGAAAGGTCATGGACAACTGCCCGCGCAACAGCTCCAGTGCCGGGCCGCTCACGGCATGCAGGCTGTCCATCAGCAGGTTGCCGGAACTGCCTTCGCCGATCGGGCTGCCATTGACAGCACCCAGCCCCGAACCTGCGAGCATCGCCAGCAACAGCGCCGACATCGTCGCCACGCCCACCGCACCGCCCAGCGAGCGGAACAGGTTGGTGGTGCTGGTCGCCACGCCCATGTCCTTCATCTCCACCGAGTTCTGCGTGCCCACCAGTGAGGTCGGGAATTGCAGCCCGCTGGCGATGCCGGTGAGGACCATGAACAGCCCGGTCAGGAGCACGGACTGCGGCGGCGTGAAGGCGATGCCCAGAATCGCGAAGGGCATTAGGAAGGCGCCGGTCAGAATCATCGGTTTGTAGCGTCCCGTCAGCGAGGTGCGACGGCCGCCAAAATATGCGCCCATGGGCATGCCGATCGCCAGTGGCATCAGGTGCAGGGCTGCGATGTCAGCGCCGCCGCCGGTCACGGTCTGAAAACGCAAGGGCAGCAGCACGATCAGCGAGATGGCCTGGAAACTGGTGAAGAAAATCGTGCACCAGCACAACACCGCGCTGCGATTGGCGAACAGGTGCATAGGCAACAACGGCTCGCGGGTGCGGCGCTCGTAGAGCACGAACATCACCAGCGCGAGCAGGGCCAGACCCAGCTGGATCTGTACGTGCGCATCACGCCAGCTGTGGCCCTGACCGATTTCGGTGATGCCCAGTAACAGAGCTGTCAGGCCGACGATCATCAGGATCGTGCCCAGGTAATCGATGATGGGTTTGCGTTGCGGGATTGGCAGGCCGATGAGCGTCTTGCGTGCTATCCACCAGGCTAGAAAACCCAGTGGCAGGTTGATGATGAATACCCAGCGCCACGACAGGTACTCGGTCATGAACCCGCCAAGCACGGGGCCCGCGACGCTGGCGGCGGCGTACATGCTGCTGAAATAACCCTGGTAGCGACCCCGCTCGCGAGGCGGCACGATGTCACCGATGATCGCCTGACTGACCGAGACCATGCCCCCCGCGCCAATCCCTTGCAGCACCCGGGCGAGCACCAATTGCTCCATGCTCTGGGCCATGGCGCAGAACAGCGAGGCGAGGGTGAAGGTGCCCAGGCCGAACAGCATCAAGCGCCTGCGGCCGTATAAATCGCCCAGCTTGCCGTAAATCGGCACAGCCACGGTCAAGGCGACCATATAAGCCGAAATGACCCAGGCGAGCAGGTCGAAATCCTGGAATTGTGCAGAAATCGCGGGCATCGAGACCGCGACGATGGTCTGGTCCAGCGCGCTAAGAAAAACGGCCATCATCAGCGCAAACAGGATGCTGCGAATGTCCGGGCGGGTTTGATTGAGGCTGGTCACGAAAGGGACTCGAACGGGCAGGTTGACCCGCTAATCAGAGCGGGAAAAGTCTGCTCAGTCTAGTCCGTTAGCTAGCTAATCGATAGCGTGCGGTATCGATTAATATGCCGAATCCGTCGACTCGCCAGCCTGCCAACGTGATCAGCGCAGGGCGCTGAAGCTCGCATCTGCCGGCACGCAATGGCCGAAGGTGCAGACCACCGCCATACGGGGCGCTTGACGCATTTGCTCGATTCGGTAGGCACCGGCTGCGTAGATGCTCAATACGACGCCGACTGCAACCACATACACCAGTTGTCTTTTTATTGTGGTTCTCATGACATGTACCTCGATCCGCTTACAAAAATGATTTTTTTGTCGGACAAGGTCAGTGTAGGCCGCTCTGGCCGATGGTGGCGCAACGATAGACATTGAATGTTTTTATCAGCGCTGCTGGGCCGGTGACATTATGACGATGAAACTTTTCAGCGCTCTGCGGCCTGCTCCAGCAGCCAGCCCAGCAGCTCGCGAAGTTGCGGCGTTGACTCGGTTCGGGCGGGGGAGACGAAGTAGTACCCCGCGCCAGTTTTGACCTTGAGGTCGAACGGCGTGACCAGCCGACCTGCGCTCAGGTCCTCGCCGATCAACGCCCAGTCGCCCATGGCAATACCGGAGCCCTGCGAGGCGACGGTCATGGCCAGGTCCATCGTGTCGAAATGCTGCCCTTTGCCGACATTGCTCAGCCGCATTCCCGCGGCCTTCAGCCATTGCGACCAGTCCTGCTCGTCGAGGGTGGGGTGCAGCAGCATGTGGTGTTCCAGGTCGCTTGGGCGCTCAAGAGGATGAGCCCCGTTGAGTAACGCCTGCGAACACACCGGTGTCAGCTGTTCGTCGAACAGGTGATGAACGTGCATCGAATCGTCGGGAACTGCGCCATAAATCACTGCGGCGTCGAAGTGCTCATGACGAAAGTCCACGCCATGGGCGATGGTGGTGGTCAGCTCGACGGGCGCGTCAGGGCGCTCTTTTTGCCACTGCATCAAACGCGGCAGGAGCCAGCGGGTGATACAGGTTGGCGCCTTCAATTGCAGCGGCTGCTGCTGAGTGCCCAGCTGATCTACGGCGTCTTCAATCAGCCCGAACACCTGTTCGATGCGTGGGAAGAACGCGCGCCCCTGCGTCGTCAGGCTCAAGCCCCGGGCCTGTCGGTGAAACAGGCGATACCCCAGATGACTTTCCAGCCCTGAAATCTGCCGGCTCACTGCGCCCTGGGTGATGTGCAGCATGTGCGCTGCGCGGGTGAAATTGCAGCATCGGGCAACGATCAGGAAGGTGTGGAGGGCGGGAAGGGGAGGCAAGCGTTTCATGGATGGCCGCAGGCATGATCTGAAAACATGGCTAAGCATGACATTTTTTGCGTTGTCACCGATACGCCCCCGCAGTTCCAATGGCTGCCATGTGCCGCGCTGCCAGCGTTGAGTGCGGCCTCGAACAACGCTTTCAGAACAATTTTTTCAGATGAGTCAGGGGTCTAGACACATGGCGACGTGCGGCGAGGTATTGGTCAAGTTACTCGAGGGGTATGGGGTCGAGCAGGTATTCGGCATCCCCGGCGTGCACACGGTGGAGTTGTATCGCGGCCTTGCCAGCTCTTCGATCAATCATGTCACCCCGCGTCATGAGCAGGGCGCAGGCTTCATGGCCGACGGCTACGCACGCACCAGCGGCAAGCCCGGCGTGTGCTTCATCATCACAGGCCCCGGCATGACCAACATCACCACCGCCATGGGTCAGGCGTACGCCGATTCGATCCCGATGCTGGTGATCTCCAGTGTGCAGTCACGCAGCCAACTGGGCGGCGGTCGCGGCAAGCTGCATGAGCTGCCAGCCCAGGGCGCTTTGGTTGCAGGCGTTGCGGCGTTTTCCCACACGCTGATGTCTGCGGCCGAACTGCCAGCGGTATTGGCCTGCGCTTTCGCGCTGTTCCAAGCCGGCCGCCCACGCCCGGTGCACATCGAAATCCCGTTGGACGTGTTGGTAGAGAATGCCGACGACCTGCTCGACAGCCAGCCCGTATCGATCACCCGCGCAGGCCCGGCGCCTGCTGCAATCAAGCAGATGGCAGGCCTGCTGGCCAA
This sequence comes from Pseudomonas sp. GW821-FHT02A11, assembly GCF_059421985.1. Classification (NCBI taxonomy): domain Bacteria; kingdom Pseudomonadati; phylum Pseudomonadota; class Gammaproteobacteria; order Pseudomonadales; family Pseudomonadaceae; genus Pseudomonas; species Pseudomonas sp. GW821-FHT02A11. The sequence goes on along the minus strand of NZ_JBWKWB010000001.1, from coordinate 420,638 downwards.
TGCCAAACGGCCGCTGATCCTGGCCGGTGGTGGCGCCATCGATGCTGCCGCCGCGCTGACTGAACTGGCGGAACAGCTCGACGCGCCGGTCGCTCTCACGATCAACGCCAAGGGTATGCTGCCGTCCAGCCACCCCCTGCTGATCGGCTCGACCCAGTCTCTGGACCCGACCCGCGAAATCATCGAAGGCGCAGACGTGGTGCTGGCCATCGGCACTGAACTGGCCGAAACCGATTACGACATCACTTTTCAGGGGCACTTCAAGATTCCCGGGACCTTGCTGCGCATTGATATCGACCCTGACCAGACCGTGCGCAATTTCCCACCGAAAGTAGCGCTGGTGTCTGACGCACAGACCGCCGCCGAAGCGTTGGTTGCCGCACTGAGCCAAGAGTCGTTGGCCGCGCGCGCAAGCGACTGGGGGCATAAGCGTGCTGCCGCCCTGAAAATCACGCTGGATGCCTCATGGGATGAAGCCACCCGCGGGCAGACGCTGTTCCTGCAAACCGTGCTGCACGTACTGCCCGAGATCGTTATCGTCGGCGACTCCACCCAGCCGGTCTATACCGGCAACCTGACGCTGAACCTGGACAAACCCCGCCGCTGGTTCAACTCGTCCACCGGCTACGGCACCCTCGGCTACGCCTTGCCGGCAGCAGTTGGCGCCTGGCTCGGCAGTCAGGATACCGGTGAGCGCAACCCGGTCGCTTGCCTGATCGGCGATGGCGGCCTGCAGTTCACCCTGTCGGAACTCGCCAGCGCGGTGGAGGCGCGCACGCCGATCATCGTCCTGCTGTGGAATAACCAGGGCTATGAAGAGATCAAGAAATACATGGTCAACCGCGCCATCGAGCCAGTTGGCGTGGACATCTACACCCCCGATTTCATTGGCGTGGCCAGGGCGCTCGGCTGTGCAGCCGAAGCGATCAGCGGCGTCGAACAACTGAAAGCGGCCTTGAACGCGGCCAGGGATCGCCAGGGCCCGACCGTTATCGAAATCGACCAGCGCGGCTGGATGAATGGGTTAAACGCATCGTGAGTGAGGCAGCTGTGGTAAATCCGGTTCTGCAAGGTCTCTACATCGACGGCCAATGGCGCGCGGGCAATGAGCAACTGACGGTGATCAACCCGTCAACTGAAGAGCGTCTGGCAATCATCACCGGCGGCGACGTTCGCGCAGTGGACGATGCCGCTCAGGCCGCGCGTTCGGCGTTCGATGCCTGGTCGAAAACCACGGGCGCGGCGCGGGCGATGATTCTGCGCAAGATTGCGGCAGGCGTCTGCGCCCGTCGTGAGCGTTTGATGGAGCTGCAATCGACCAACAACGGCAAGCCGGGTTTCGAGGCCGCCATCGATGTTGATGACGTGATTGCGACGTTCAGTTACTACGCCGATCTGGCCGAAGCCTGCGATGGTCAACAGAACCGCGCTATCGAACTGCCGAGTGAGGCGTTCACCGCGCGGTTGCGTCGTGAGCCGTGCGGTGTGGTGGGGCTGATCGTGCCGTGGAATTTCCCGATGGTCACCACGGCATGGAAACTCGCCCCGGCGTTGGCTGCCGGTTGCTGCGTGGTGCTCAAGCCTTCGGAAGTGACGCCGCTGGCCGAGCTGGAGCTGGCGCGGATCATCGCCGCCAGCGGATTGCCGACGGGCGTGTTCAACGTGGTCTGTGGCACTGGCCTGGCTGTTGGCGCGCCGATGTCTGCGCACTCTGGTATCGCCAAGGTGTCGTTCACCGGCAGCAACGCCGTCGGCGTGCAGGTGATGCAGCGCGCGGCGGAAACCGTGAAGGGCGTCAGCCTGGAGCTGGGCGGCAAGTCTTCGCTGCTGGTCATGGCCGATGCGGATCTGGATCTGGCGGTGGAACTGGCCAGTGGTGGCGGTTATTTCAACGCCGGGCAGATGTGTTCGGCCACCAGCCGCGTGCTGGTTGCGCAGGAGCTGTTGGCGCCGTTCCTGGAGCGCATCGTCGCCAAGGCGCAGTCGATCAAGGTCGCCGGGCCGCTGGAAGAGGGCACCGAGATGGGGCCGCTGGTCAATCAGGCGCAGTATCAGCGCGTGATCAATCACATCGAGACCGGGAAGAAAGCGGGCGCGCGCCTGTTGTGCGGAGGTCAGCGTCCGGTCGATCAGCCTCGCGGTTATTTCCTGCAGCCTGCGGTGTTCACTCAGGTGCCACTGGACAGTGCGCTGTGGCGTGAGGAAATCTTCGGCCCAGTGTTGTGCGTGCGCGGATTCAGCTCCGAAGCCGAGGCCATTGCGCTGGCCAACGACAGTCAGTTCGGGCTGGTGGCCAGCGTGGTCAGTGGTGACAGCCAAACAGCCGATCGCATCGCCAATGCCTTGCAGGCGGGAATGGTGTGGATCAACGCGCCGCAGGTGATCTTCCCGCAGACCTCATGGGGCGGCTACAAGCAGAGCAGCCTGGGCCGCGAGCTGGGCCCATGGGGGCTGCAGGCGTTCCAGGAGATCAAGCACGTCGTGCGAGCGGTCTGATCAGAGCGTCTTGCGCAGGCGCGCCAGGTCCCGCAACGGGGGCGCGCCAAACAGGCGACTGTATTCGCGGCTGAATTGCGACGGGCTTTCGTAGCCGACCCGGTATCCCGCCGCCGAGGCTTCAAGCCCGTCCGCCAGCATCAGGCGACGGGCCTCCTGCAAGCGTAGCTGTTTCTGGTACTGCAACGGGCTCATGGCGGTCACGGCCTTGAAGCGATGGTGCAGCGTCGACACGCTGAGGTTCACCTCCCGCGCCAGTTCCTCGATCCGCAACGGCTGCTGATAGTGCTCGTTCAGCCATTTAATGGCCTGAGTGACGCGATGGGTCTGACAGTTGGAAATCGCGATTTCGTACAACCGATAACCCTCACTCCCACGCAGCAGGCGGTAGAGGATTTCGCGGGTGATCAGTGGGGCCAGCATGGGAATGTCTTTCGGGCTGTCCAGCAGGCGGATCATTCGCAGGACTGCATCGAGCAGTTGTGAATCGATCCGCTCGACGTACATGCCGCGTCCGCTGGGGCGAGTGGGCACGCTCATAGGGCCTGCCTCGGCGATCAGGGCGTTGATGTCGGCCGGGTCGATGTCCAGGCGCATGGCCAGGTGCGGCTCTTCGGGTGTGGCATAAATCACCTTGCCGCTGATGGGCAGCGCCACCGAAAGCACCAGGTAATTGAGCGGGTCATAGGTGAACAGCTCGCCCCCCAGCGTCACGTCCTTGCGGCCTTGGGCCATGATGCACAGCGCCGGCTGCACCAGCCCCGGCACCGATTGTTGCGGACGATCGTGGCGAACCATGAACAACGGCTTGATCAGCGTCTGGAAGCTGCCATCGGTAGGCGCGTGACGGCGAATCAGCTCGGCGAGTTCGGCCCGTTGTTGCTCCATCTGCGCACTCAGTTCGGGGGCGGGCAGCGCCTCTGGCAGATCAGGCGCAAGGGTGCTCGGCAACATGGAAAAGTCCTCTGGTGAAGCGTCGATGCAGCACAGCTTATTTTTGTGCAATCGCCAGCGTTAGGCGAATCCTGTCGGATGATTGCCTGATTCTGCCGGGGCTTCATCCCGTGCGCGACGAAATGCCCTGTTCAGTGGGGCCGGTTGCTTGAAAGTCCGGCCGCAACGGCCGAAGAATCTGCCCTGAGCCCTCTCCTATTGAAACGATCCCGCGCAGAATCAGGCAATAACCGGGCAGTAATTGGCTATCGGTCGTTGCCTTGTGGCCCCTAATCTTCACTTCCAGCCGCAAAGCCTTCTTCTGTCGCGGCAGAAATGCAGGAGCACAGACCATGCACAGTACTTCCGTCGTGAGCCATCTCGTATCCGTGCGCGCGAGTGCCGGAAACAGCGCGCAACTGGGCGCACGCCTGAGCACGTTGATCGGCCCTTCCTCCCGGACCGCAGGGTGCCTGCACTTTGCGTTGCAGAAATCCATGGCCGATGACGACGTGTGGGTCGTCAGTGGATTGTGGGCCGATCAATCAGCGATGAACGACTGGTTCGCCGCGCCTGAGTTGAAAGTTTTTTCCGAGCTGATGATAGAAAAGCTGGTCAGAAGCCTGGACTTTCAGACGTTCACCCACGTGACAGCCGCGCAGGCGCGTTCGGCCTATGAGTTGCCAGATGCGAGGTTGGCGGGGTGATTACCCCCTGCGCATGGTGTTCTGTGGGAGCGAATTCATTCGCGATGCGTTCGTAAGGCCGACAGCTCTTCATCCCCACAGGCATTTTCGCGAATGAATTCGCTCCCACAGAGGTTCTGCATCGCAAACAAAAGATGTGGCATCCATCCGAAAATCCAGCCGTTGTTTCGCCCCTTCAGGTTTAAAATCCTCGCCTTTCTCTTTCAAGGCAGGACCTTCCGCCCATGGCACGCAAAGAATTCCAGCATTACGAAGCCGTTTCCGCCGCCGTTCCAGGCGATGAGGGCTATAGCGCCGCAATCGCGGTCAAGGGCCTGGGGGCCGGTGGTGCGCCGACGTTCCATCGCGTGCTCCTCGATCAGAAATTCAACACCGCACTGGCCGCCGATCAAGCTGCTGTAGAAGAGCTCGAGCGGCTGATCGACGTGACGTCCGAAGGCGAGCTGATGTTCGCCCAGGACTGATCAGACTTTTGGCCGATACATTTTGAACAGCGACTCCGGGCCCAGCTGGAAGTAATCGGCCGGGCCGCCGCCGCGCAAGATCGGCTCCCCGGCTGCGGTGTCATAAACACCGTCCTTGAGCAGCCGCTTGGCAATGTGAATCGCCACCACCTCTCCCAGAATCAACCAGCTCGGCACGACCTCTTTATCGGCGCGCTGCAGCTGGATGATCTGCGTCACCTTGCATTCGAAGGCCACCGGGGTTTCTTTCACTCGCGGCACCGAGACGATGCGCGACGGCTCGGCCGTCAGGTTCGCCAACTCGAATTCGTTCACATCCGCCGCCACTGGGGCGCAGCTCAGGTTCATCTGCTCGGCAAGCGGGCGGGTGGCCAGGTTCCAGACGAACTCGCCGGTCTGCTCGATGTTGTTGAGGCTGTCCTTGCGCCCGATGCTGCAGAAACCAATGATCGGCGGCACGTAGTTGAAGGCGTTGAAGAAGCTGTAGGGAGCGAGGTTGAGCTTGCCCTGGGCATCGTGGGACGAAATCCAGCCAATGGGGCGCGGCCCGACGATGGCGTTGAACGGATCGTGGGGCAGGCCATGGCCCTTGGAAGGTTCGTAGAAATAAATATCGTCTGACATGGCGCATTTCCTGATCAAGTCATGAGCGACAGCGCCGCGAGCGGCTGTCTGCAAGGAATGAAGACCGTCATAGTGCAAGGCATTGCGGCGCGATTCCAGAGCTCGCGCGAATGCCAGGGCAAAAAAAAGCCCGGCATCAGCCGGGCTACAAAGGGAGTTTCAGGAGGTGGAACGTGAAGCGGTCACAACGTTAAAGCGTTCAATCAGCTGAGGCGGTTGGCACCCACATGGTCAGCGCCGTCAGCGGCGAGGGCGAGGCGGTTGTTGCCTACGCGGTCAGCGCCATCAGCGGCCTGGCGGTTGGCACCCACATGGTCAGCGCCGTCAGCGGCGAGGCGGTTGGCGCCAACGTGATCAGCACCATCAGCGGCCTGGCGGTTGTTGCCTACGCGGTCAGCGCCATCAGCGGCCAGGCGGTTGGCACCCACGTGATCCGAACCATCAGAAGCCTGACGATAAGAACCGGTGTGGGATGCGTTGGTGTGAGAAGAACCGCCTTCGGCTACAACAGTACCTTTCAATGCGTTGTGGTTATCGGACACAGGCAGAGCGAATGCGCTCGATGCCAGGATGGAAAGACTAAGGCCAAAAATAAGATTCGAAGTTTTCATGATGTTTGCTCCAACAAAGTTCAATAATTTTCAACTTGGGTATGGAGCTAATGTTACGCGCGTACGGATTAAGTAGAAGTTAACAAGATTGCTAACGACCATCGCCAAAAATGATAGTTGGCTGCAGCGCCCGGTTTTAACGCGCTCCAGAGGATTTTGAGCTGAAATGGGGCAATTTCCGTCAAGATCGGCCAATTTGGCGCTTGACAGATTTTGTTTTGCGTGGATCGTTGATCTTGGTGGATGCGCTTGCGTTATGGCGGGGGATTCGCGGGATTCATGCTGGGGTTTGCGCAAAACCGGAAATGGATCGCTCGGTTTGGGCCGGGGGCCAATGAATACGTGGGTTTTAACGATTTGTTTCTACAGAAAAAATCAAGCCCGGCAAAGGCCGGGCTGGGAGAGGAGCTGTCGAATAATCAGCTGATGCGGTTTGCACCAACGTGATCAGCACCATCAGCAGCGACACGATTTGCACCAACATGGTCAGCACCGTCAGCGGCCAGCCGGTTGGCACCTACGTGGTCAGCGCCATCAGTGGCAACACGGTTGGCACCTACGTGGTCAGCGCCATCAGCGGCAACACGGTTGGCGCCTACGTGGTCAGCGCCATCAGCGGCAACGCGGTTGGCACCTACGTGATCAGCGCCGTCAGCAGCAACGCGGTTGGCACCTACGTGGTCAGCGCCGTCAGCAGCGAGGCGGTTGGCGCCTACGTGGTCAGCACCGTCAGCAGCAACGCGGCCGATGTTGGTATGGGAAGAGCCGCTTTCAGCAACTACTGGCGCATTTACATGTTTGCTTGCATCCGCTGCGGGAAGTGCGAAAACGCTACTTGCCAGAATCGAGAAAGCCAGGCCGAAGATCAGTTTGTTAGTTTTCATGGTAGTTGCTCCAGATCGGTTTAAAGGTTTTGGGTAACTCGGTATGGAGTTAACTTTACTCGACGCTGGATTATTAAGAAGTCAATCACATTGGTAGCGATCATCGCTGAAATTGATACTACGAAAAGCCACTGATGATTCAGCCACTTAGCTGCCATGGCAGCGAAAAAAGGGCAGCTCACTTGCGAGGCTGCCCTGTGTTTTTCTGCCCTGAAGGCCCGATTCAGAAGCTCTGAGCGATCAGTCCGTTTCGATCCGCGAGTGCTTGCGGGTGTCCTTCATGAACACGTACACCAGCAGCGAAACCGCGATGCAGGCAGTGACGTACCAGTAGTAACCGGTTTCCATGCCGATGCTCTTGAACCACAGCGCGATGTATTCGGCGGTACCGCCGAAAATCGACACGGTCAGCGCATAAGGCAGGCCGACGCCCAGCGCGCGGATCTCGGTCGGGAACAGCTCGGCTTTCACCACGGCGTTGATCGAGGTGTAGCCGCTGACGATGATCAGCGCCGCCATGATGAGAAAGAACGCGCCCCACCAGGTCTGGATGGTGTGCAGCGTGCTCAGGATCGGCACCGTGCAAAGTGTGCCCAGTACGCCGAAAGCGATGAGGATGGGGCGACGGCCGACCTTGTCAGACAGCGCGCCGATCACCGGCTGCAGGCACATGAACAGGAACAGCGTAGCGGCAGAAATGGTGGTGGAGTCGGAAATGCTCATGCCGACCGTGTTCACCAGATATTTCTGCATGTAGGTAGTGTAGGTGTAGAAGGCCAGGGTGCCGCCCATGGTCAGGCCGACCACGGTCATCAGTTCCTTGGGATGACGCATCAGCGTGCGCATCAGGCTTTCTTTCGGCGCTTCCTTCTTCTTGGTGAAGGACTCGGTTTCTTCCATGCCGCGACGCAGGAACAGCGCCACCACCGCACACAGCGCGCCGATGGCGAACGGGATGCGCCAGCCCCAGGCGTTGAGTTGCTCGGTGGTGAGCGTCTGCTGCAGCACGATCAGAACGCCCAGCGCGATGAGCTGGCCGGAGATCAGGGTCACGTACTGGAAGCTGGAGAAGAAGCCGCGACGCTCCTTGGTCGCCATTTCGCTGAGGTAGGTCGCCGAGGTGCCGTATTCGCCGCCTACCGACAGGCCCTGCATCAGGCGGGCGAGTACCAGCAGGATCGGTGCACCCACGCCAATGGTTTCATAGCCGGGGGTCAGGGCGATGATCAGCGAGCCGAAGCACATCAGCAGCACCGAGGCCATCAGCGCGGCCTTGCGGCCTTTGCGGTCGGCATACAGGCCCATCAGCCAGCCGCCGATGGGACGCATCAGAAAGCCCACGGCGAAAATCGCGGCGGTGTTGAGCAGTTGTGCGGTGGTGTCGCCCTTGGGAAAGAAGACTTTGGCGAAGTAGAGGGAAAAGGCGGCGTAGACGTACCAGTCATACCACTCGACCATGTTGCCGACCGAACCCGAGAAAATGGATTTCAGACGGCTTCTGGTGGTTTTTTCGGCGACGGGCGCGGCAGCGGAGCCGTTGGACACAGAGTTGGGGATAGCCATGGGGTTTCCTGCAAGTCATTGTTTTTAGAAGGAGCGCAGCGATGCGGTCTGGCGACTGTGACAGCAGGAGTTGTGCCAAGGCCTGAGAGGCCCGGTCTAGAAGGGTTAGCGGTAGGTTGATGAGCGGAAATCCGCTTATTGCTCATCCGGGTATGCGCGGAAATTTGCCGATGCCACAGAGGGTTATGCGCCGTTATCTGGCAGGAACATCTCGCGCACCAACCCATGACGCTGCATCTTTTCGTTCAGCGTGCGGCGGGGCAGTTGCAACTCGTTAAGCACGGCCTTGATGTCGCCCTTGTGGCGGCTCAGCGCCGAACGCAGGCAGTGGGCTTCGAAAGCCTCCTGCTGGGCGACCAGAGATTGACCGACGGGCATATCAACAGATGCCGGGTTTTCCAGCCCCAGCACCTGACGTTCAGCAGCGTTGGCCAGCTCGCGGACGTTGCCGGGCCAGTCATGACTCAGCAGGTGGCTCAACTGCCCGCCACTCAGGTTCGGCGGGGTGCGGCCCAGTCGTTCTGCGGCCTGGCGGGAAAAATGGCCGAACAGCAACGGGATGTCTTCACGCCGCTCGCGCAAGGGTGGCAGGCGCAGTTCGGCGATGTTCAGGCGATAGGCGAGGTCCTCACGAAAACGCCCGGCGCGGGCCTCGTCAAGCAGGTCGGGTTTGGTCGCCGCGACGATGCGCAGGTCAACCTCGATGCTCTGGTTCGACCCCAGCCGCTCAAGACGTCGCTCCTGAATCACCCGCAGCAGCTTCACCTGCTGCGCCAGCGGCATGCTCTCGATTTCGTCGAGAAACAGCGTGCCGCCGTCGGCATATTCCAGCTTGCCGATGCGTTTGCCTTGGGCGCCTGTGAACGCGCCGGACTCATGGCCAAACAGCTCGGCTTCAAACAGCTGCTCAGGAATCGCCGCGCAGTTGACCGCGACAAACGGCTTTTTCGCTCGAGGACCGAAATCGTGCAGGCAGCGGGCGACCATCTCCTTGCCGCTGCCGGTTTCCCCACGAATCAGCACGTTGACCGGCAGCGAGGCCAGATCCTGCACTTGACGTCGCAAAGTCTGCATCGTCGGCGAAAGCCCCAGGAGCGTGGCGTCAAGGCGAGAACGGGTGTCGGCTTGCTCGTGCAGGCGACGGTTCTCCAGCACCAGCGCGCGTTTCTCCAGAGCGCGGCGCAGGCTGCCCAGCAGGGTTTGCGGGGTAAAGGGCTTTTCCAGAAAGTCGTAAGCCCCATCGCGCATCGCCTCGACCGCCATCGGCACGTCGCCGTGGCCGGTGAGCAGGATGACCGGCAGATCGGCGTCGCGGGTCTGCAGTTCGGCGAGCAGGTCCAGACCGCTCATGCCCGGCATGCGCACGTCACTGAGAATCACGCCGGGAAAGTGCGACGGCAGTTTGCCCAGGCAGTCCTCGGCGCGGCTGAACAGCTGCACCTCAAAGCCCGACAGCGACAACCATTGCTCCACCGCCTCCCGAATAGGCGCTTCGTCATCCACCACGATCACCGAGTTCAGCATGCAGGGTCGGCCTCCGGAGCCGCGGGCAGAGAAAAGAAGAACTGTGCGCCATTGTTCAGGTTTTCAGCGCATAGCCGACCCCCTGATTCATGCACGATGGCGTAGGACACCGCCAGCCCCAGTCCCAAGCCGTCGCCCACAGGTTTCGTGGTGTAAAACGGGTCGAAGATATTGGCCAAGTGCTCGTTGGCAATCCCGCCGCCGCTGTCGGCCACGGACAGGCGCCAATGGTCGCTTTCGTCTTCGATGCGGATCTCGAGACGCTTGAGCGGTTTATCGCTCATGGCGTCCAGGGCGTTGCGCAGCAGGTTGATCAGCACCTGTTCCAGCCGAATCGCGTCGCCGCGTACCCAGGCCGGGCGAGTCAGATCAAGCACGCAACTGACCCTTTCCTCGCGAATGCGCGCATCCAGCAACAGCAGCGCCTGATCGATCACGCAGGCCAGGTCCAGCCGTTCGCGCAGGCCACTGGGGCTTTTGCGGGCGAAGGTCTTCAGGTGGCCGGTGAGGGCCGCCATGCGGGTCAGTTGTTGATCGAGCAGGGTCAGGGCTTTGTAGGCATCGTCGGCGCGGCCGTGATCGAGCAGCAGGCGCACGGTGGCCAGCTGCATGCGCTGGGCGGTCAGGGGTTGATTGATTTCATGGGCCAGCGCTGCCGACATCTGCCCCAGCGCGGCGAGTTTGGTTGATTGCACCAGGCCGTCTTGTGCGGTGTGCAAGTCGCGTGTGCGTTCTTCCACCAGTTGTTCCAGCTCTTCACGACTGCGTTGACGCAGACGGGCCAGACGCCAGCGCTGGTATAGAAACAGGCCGAGAAAAATCAGGGCCAGCCAGATCCCGGCGGCGGCGAGTGCGGCGTTGCGGATGTCTTCCGTGGCGGGTTGCGGTTTGCGTAACAGGTGCAATGTCCAGCCTTCGGGTTGCAGCGCCAGTGACTGCCAGAGGTAATCGGCACTGCCGTTGGGGGCGTCGACCTGACTCAACTGGCTGTTGTCGTTGAAGGTGCGCAGCGTCTGCTGGACCAGCGGCGTCAGCGGTTGCTTGTCGTACTGGCGCGTGCTGCTCAGCTCGGCGCGATCCTGATCGGTCAGCGGGTGCAGCGCGCGATAACGCCAGCCGGGCTGATTGGCGATAAACACGATGCCCCGCGCGTCGCTGACCAATAGCAAGTCATCGCCTTGAGCCCAAGTGTGTTCCAGATCGGGAAACTCGAGTTTGACCACCATTGCGCCAATGAACTGCCCGGCATCATCACGCACTGCGTTGGACAAAAAATAACCAGGAATGCCGCTGGTCACGCCGACCGCGTAGAAACGCCCGACACCATGGGCTTTAGTCTGGGTGAAATAGGGTCGAAAACCGTAGTTGTGGCCGACGTAACTGCTGGGCAGCCGCCAGTTGCTGGCGCCGATGGCCAGGCCATCACGGTCGAGCAATTCCAGTGTCGAGGACTGCGCCGCACCGTTGATCTGCTCCAGCTTCAGGTTCAGCGTTTGAGTGGTTTGCGGGGTGACCGGGCCCTGCAGGGCGTCGCGCATCTGCGGATCCAGCGCCAGCACGGCGGGCAGGGCGCGGTAGCGTTCGATCAGGGTTTGCAGGGTGTTGGCGTACAGCGAAAGCTGTTGCTGGGCGCGTGCGGCGTCGTCTTCCAGCGAATGACGTTGCGCCTGATGCATCGCCAGCGTCGCGACAATGGCCGCTCCTGCGAGGATCAGCAAAACGGATAAGAGAAGGCGGGCGGAGCGAGGCATGGCGGATGGCCTGTCTACCTGACGGGGTTGCCACGCAGGCAAAGTCAACGGTGAGCCCTGTGGGAGCGAATCCATTCGCGATGAATTCGCTCCCACAGGCCAGGTTTACTGCAGGGTAAAGGTGGTTTCTTTCACGTCTTGGGAATCCAGGCCGATCATCAGTTTGAAGTCCCCTGCTTCGGCCGCGTACTTGAGCGACGGGTTGAAGAACTTCAGGTCTTCTTCGGTCAGGGTGAAGGTCACGGCTTTTTCTTCGCCTGGCTTCAACATGATCTTCTGGAAGTTCTTCAGCTCTTTCACCGGACGGCTGATCGAAGCCGCGATGTCACGCAGGTACAGCTGAACCACGGTTTCGCCCGCGACCTTGCCGATGTTCTTGACCTGAACGGTGGCGGTCAGCTTGTCCTTGCGGGTCATCTGCTTGATCGACAGGACGATGTCCGAGACGCTGAACTGCGTGTAGCTCAGGCCGTAACCGAACGGGAACAGCGGGCTGGTCGGCTCTTCGAAGTAGTTGGAGGTGTAGTTCGAATCGTTGACGCGATACGGACGACCGGTGTTCAGGTGGTTGTAGTACGCAGGCACCTGGCCGACCGAACGCGGGAAGGTCATCGGCAGCTTGCCCGACGGGTTGTAGTCACCGAACAGTACGTCGGCCAGCGCATTGCCGCCTTCAGTGCCGAGGAACCAGCTCTCGACCATTGCATCGGCCAGCGCGTTTTCTTCGCCCAGGGCCAATGGCCGGCCGTTCATCAGCACGATAACCAGCGGTTTGCCGGTCGCCTTGAGGGCTTTGATCAGGTCACGTTGACGACCCGGCAGCACCAGATCCACACGGCTTGCCGCTTCGTGGGACATGTTGCGCGACTCGCCGACCACTGCCACGACCACGTCGGACTGCTGCGCGACCTTGACCGCTTCGTCGATCATGTCCTGTTCAGGGCGACCGTCGATGTGAATCTGGTCGTCCATCTTGTTCAGGTAGGTGATCGCTTCCTGGTTGTCGGTGACGTTGCTGCCTGCGGCGTACAGAATCTTCGCCTTGTCGCCGATGGCATTGGCCAGACCGTCGTACGCGCTGACGGTCTGACGCGCCAGACCTGCCGCGGACCAGCTGCCCATCATGTCCAGCGAGCTTTTCGCCAGCGGGCCGACGATGGCGATGGTGCCTTGTTTCTTCAACGGCAGGGTGTCGTTGTCGTTCTTCAGCAGGACCATGCTGCGGCGCGCGACATCGCGGGCCTCTGCACGGTGCAGGCGGTTCTCGGCATCACGGTCAGCCGGGTCGTCCACCGCAGCGCCAATGCGCAGGTACGGGTTGGCGAACAGGCCCATTTCCCACTTGGCGCCGAGCACTTCACGGACTGCGTTGTCGACTTCCTTGACCGAGACTTCGCCGCTTTTCACCAGTGCCGGGAGTTCTTCACCGTAGGCCTTGTCGTTCATGCTCAGGTCGACGCCTGCCTTGATGGCCAGCTTCGCTGCTTCGCGGAAATCCTTGGCCACGCCGTGGTCGATCAGCTCCTTGATCGCACCGTGGTCGCTGACCGTCACGCCCTTGAAGCCCCAGTCTTTGCGCAGCACGTCCTGCAACAGCCAGGCGTTGGAGGTGGAGGGCACGCCGTTGATCGAGTTCAGGGCAACCATCACGCCACCGGCGCCAGCGTCGATCGCGGCGCGGTACGGCGGCAGGTAGTCCTGCTGCATGCGCACCGGACTCATGTCGACGGTGTTGTAGTCGCGACCGCCTTCCACGGCGCCATACAGCGCGAAGTGTTTAACGGCAGCCATGATGCTGTTCGGCGCCTGGATGCTGGTGCCCTGAAAAGCGCGGGTCATGGTCGCGGAGAGGCGCGAGACCAGATAGGTGTCTTCACCGAAGCCTTCGGAGCTGCGGCCCCAGCGGGCATCACGGGTGATGTCGACCATCGGCGCGAAGGTCATGTCCACGCCGTCGGCGGCTGCTTCGATGGCTGACACGCGACCGGCGCGGGTCACGGCGTCCATGTCCCAGGTCGAAGCCAGACCCAGGCTGATCGGGAACACGGTGCGCTGGCCATGAACCACGTCGTAGGCGAAGAACATCGGGATCTTCATGCGGCTGTGGGCGACTGCGGCGTCCTGCATGGCGCGGTTATCAGGCAACAAGACCGAGTTGAAGGTGCCGCCGATCTTGCCGGCCGCAATTTCCTTGACGATTTCCGACTTCGGCATTTCCGGTCCGATGCTGATCAGGCGCAGCTGGCCGATCTTCTCATCGAGCGTCATCTGCTTCATCAAGTTGGCAATGAAAGCGTTCTTGGCTTGCAGCGTGGAGGGATTACTGGCGGGTTTGACGGCCGTTTCGGCCCAGGCGGACTGGCTGGCCAGACCGATGACGAGACTCAGTAAACACAGCTTATTCATGAAAGATGCTCTCAAGGCGTGACCCGCAACTCGCGCGAAATACCGGGCGGCCATGGTTTTTGGTATGAAACCTTTGGTTTTTATTGTCTTCAGGACGCGGTGGTCGCTGAACTCCCGACACATCTGAGCATCAGTAGCGCAACGAGTTTTATCTGATTGCCATGAGGCAAGCCAGAGCCTGTCGACGTAATGGGCCAAGATTATGCCGGGGATCGCCGGGTTTGGCTAAAGTCATGTCTGACGGGACGACCCATAAAAACCACCAAGGAGTGCGCAAGCCATGCAAATAGAGCGTTACGGGCACGTTCGGGGCAGTCGTTACAATTTGTCACTAACACTGCTGATGTTGCTGAGCACGTTGCTGGCCGGTTGCGGCATCAACAACATTCCGACCTATGACGAGCAGGTCAAGGCGGCTTGGGCACAGGTGCAAAACCAGTATCAGCGCCGGGCTGACCTGATCCCCAATCTGGTGGAGACCGTGAAGGGCTACGCCAAACAGGAACAGGAGACCCTGACTGCCGTGATCGAGGCGCGGGCCAAAGCGACGTCTATTCAGGTCGACGCCAGCACCTTGAACGACGCGGCCAAGCTCAAGCAGTTCCAGGACGCCCAAGGGCAACTGACGGGTGCCTTGAGCCGGTTGATGGTGGTGTCCGAGCGTTACCCTGACCTGAAATCCAACCAGAATTTCCTCTCGCTGCAGTCACAGCTTGAAGGCACGGAGAACCGGATTGCCGTCGCACGCCGCGATTTCATCGCCGCCGTCGAGAAGTACAACACCGAAATCCGTACTTTTCCCGGCCGTATCTGGCATTCGGTGATGTACAGCGACCTGCCGATTCGCCCCAATTTCGAAGCCACTGCTGCGGATGCCGATAAAGCCCCGCAAGTGAAATTCTGATGCAGTGGGCGCGGCGGGGAGTAGCAGTCGCGTTTCTGGCGATGCTTTTGGGTGTCCTTGCGCAGCAGAGCTTTGCAGCGATCAGCTTTCCGCCGTTGAGTGGCCGCGTGGTCGACACGGCGGACATGATCGACAACCCGAGCAAAGAGCATTTGTCGCAGATGCTTCGCGCTCATGAGGAGCTCACCACGGAGCAGGTCGTGGTGGTCACGGTGCCGAATCTGCAGGGCAGCACCATCGAGGATTACGGCTACCAGCTCGGGCGGTTCTGGGGCATCGGCCAGCAGGGCAAGGACAACGGCGCGCTGCTGATCGTCGCCAAGCAAGAGCGCAAGGTGCGCATCGAGGTCGGCTACGGCCTTGAGGACCGGCTCACTGACGCGCAGTCCTCGGTGATCATCAATCAGATCATCACCCCGGCGTTCAAACAGGGCGACTTCGTTGGCGGCATCACCAAAGGCACCGAAGCCATCGTGCAGGTGCTCGGCGGCGATCCCTTGGCCGAGCCCGTGGTCGGGGCGTCGGGAGGCGACGACGTCACGGACTGGCGCATGACGCTGCTGTTTTTCGTGCTGTTCGTGATCGCTGCTTATATCAGTATCCGTCGGGGCGGTGGCATCGGCTTCATGGGTTCGGGCGGCTCAGGCGGCTTCGGGTCGGGTGGCTCGGGCGGTTCAAACTCCGGCGGCGGTGGCAGTTTTGGTGGGGGCGGCGCCTCCGGTGGCTGGTAATCGATGGTTTTCTATAAGGCTTAACCCATGGCATTACTGACTGAAGACGAACAGCGCCAGGTCGCCAAGGCCATTGAAACGGTCGAGCGCAGCACTGATGCGGAGCTGGTGACCGTGCTGGCCGCCAGCGCTGACGATTACGCCTACGCACCACTGATCTGGGCCGGCCTGATCGGTTTGCTGCTGCCGGGGCTGATCAATTTCTACCCCGGCTGGCTTAACGCCAACGAATTGCTGTTGACCCAAATAGCGACGTTTATCGTCGTCGCGCTGCTGTGTCGCTTGCCTGGTCTGGTCACCCGGCTGGTCCCTGCGACCGTCCGGCACTGGCGAGCAGGCAGCTTGGCCCGGCGGCAATTTCTTGAGCAAAACCTGCATGCGACGGCGAACGGAACCGGCGTGCTGATCTTCGTCAGCGAGGCGGAGCGCTACGTCGAGATCATCGTCGACGACGGCATCGCCCGGCACGTGGACGACATGGTCTGGCGCTCGATGGTCGATGTGTTCACCCAGAAAGTGGGCGAGGGCAAGATTCTTGAGGGCTTTCTGGGTTGTATAGGTTCCTGTGGTGAAGTGCTGAGTCATCAGGTGCCGGTGACACAACCGCGCAACGAGCTGCCGAACCGTCTGGTGGTGCTGGAGTAGCCTAATCCGATCTACGGGGTGGAGGTGGTACATATTTATATGCACCTCATCCCCGCATCCCGCCTAAAATACCGCCCTCGCATTTTGCTTCCCGAGGCTTCACCCGATGTCCGCCACTGCCCCCAACGCCCTGTCTGCGCCGGATCACCGCGCCCAGTTCCTGAGCCTGCTCGACACCTGCCTGACGCAGAACTCGCTGATCAAGCTGGTGCTGGCCAAATACGTCGGGAGCGAGGCGGAGCTGCAGCGGATCATCATCAAGCCGACCACGATCAAGGATCAGCCGTGCCTGTCCTTCGTCTATCGCTACAAGACCCGCGATATCACCAAGAATCACCCGCTGGCTGAAGCCCAGGCGCTCATCGCCGAGCTGTTGCCCGAGTCGTTCAAGAACGCCCATTTGCTCTCGCTCACCGACGAGGTGCAGCTGGAGTTCAGCAAAAAGGGCAAGAGCACGCTGTTTTGCAACAAATCCCAGCAGCAACGTGAGGCGCCTTCCGCCGAGCACGACCGCGAGAAGAAGCGCTATCTGGAGCTGAGCCGTCCATTCCTCACCGATCTGGGCGTGACCAACAAGCAGCATGAGCTGATTCCCGCGATGTCGCGCAAATGGAAGCAGATCAACAAGTTCATCGAGGTGTTTTCCCACGCGCTGGCGACCTCACCTATCAAGCTCGACAGGCCGGTGACCGTGGCGGACTTCGGGTCGGGCAAGGGCTATCTGACCTTCGCCATTCACGATTACCTGCGCAACACCCTGCAGGCTGAAGGCAATGTGACCGGGGTCGAACTGCGCGAAGACATGGTCACCCTGTGCAACAGCGCGGCGAGTCGTCTGGAGCATCCGGGGCTAATGTTCAAATGTGGCGATGTGCGCTCGGTGGCGCCCAGCGAACTGGACGTGATGATTGCGTTGCACGCCTGTGACATCGCCACCGACTACGCGATTCACACCGGCATTCGCTCCGGCGCGTCGATCATCATGTGCTCGCCGTGCTGCCACAAGCAGATCCGCCTGCAAATCCAGAGCCCGACGCTGCTCAAGCCGATGCTGCAATACGGGCTGCACATGGGCCAGCAGGCCGAGATGGTGACCGATGCCTTGCGTGCGTTGCTGCTGGAAGCCTGTGGCTACGAGACCAAGGTGTTCGAGTTCATTTCGCTTGAGCACACCAACAAGAACAAGATGATCCTGGCGGTCAAGCGCGCGACACCGGTCGATCCTGCCGAGCTGCTGGCGAAGATCCAGGAACTGAAAACCTTCTACAACATCAGCGAGCAATGCCTGGAGACGCTGCTCCAGGCGGATGGCCTGCTCGGTTAAATCCGGGATGCAACCACGGGCTTGGGCGCGATGACGGCTGTCTTGCGCCCGATGGCCAGGGTCACGACCACGCCTGCAGCGAAGATCCAGGTGATCGGGTCGATGTGTTCACCAAAGAACAGCGCCGAAAAGGCCATGGTGAAGAACAGCTGAACCAGCTGGATCTGACTGACCCGCGCGATCCCGCCCATGGCCAGCCCTGCGTACCAGGCGAAGAAACCGATGAACTGGGAAAACAGCGACACGTAACCAAACGCCCACCAGGCGCCCATGGAAATCGGCCCCTGATGCTGGGACGCGAGGTAACCGACCGGGATGATCAACACCGGAATCGAGATCACCAGCGCCCAGCAGATCACCTGCCAGCCGCCCATCTGTTTCGCCAGTCGGCCGCCTTCGGCATAGCCCAGGCCACCCACGGCCACGGCGCCGACCATCAACAGATCACCCGCCTGCAAATTGCCCGCGCCGCTGATCAGCGCATAGCCCAGCACCAGAACACTGCCCATGGCTGCGCAGGCCCAGAAGGCGCGGGAGGGGCGTTCGTGGGACAACCACGCCGCGTAGATTGCCACCAACAGGGGCTGCAGGCCGTTGACCAGCGCGCCGTGGGACGCCGGAAGGGTTTTCATCGCCCACGCCGACAGCACCGGAAAGCCGATGATCACACCCAGTGCGACTACCAGCAGCGCCTTGAATTGCGCGACTGTCGGCAGCTTCTCGCGACGCCACAACAGCAATGCCGCTGCTGGCACCGCCGCGACCAGCGCCCGGCCCAGGCCATTGAGCAGTGGGTGGATTTCCTGAACGACGATGCGGGTCATGGGCAGTGTCAGGCTGAAGATCACCACCCCGACCAATCCGAGGATCATGCCGGTGTTTTCGCGAGAGGACATGTTGAATCGTGCCTTGTTCTTATTGATGAAAAGAAGACACTCATTCAGCCACAGATCCGGAGTTTGGCCCCTTAACAGCTGGCGACAGAATCAGCCGTACACTTCTGGTTGCATGGGGGAAGCGCCGTTTACCGGGATTTTTCCGCAGGCGTCGCTTGCGGCCGGCATGTTGGTGCAGAAATTGAATGCCATCTTCCTGCAACAGTTTGAAGGTCAAATTGCTGCCATCGAATTCAGTCAGGAGAGCCATCGTGTCGGTCATCGGAAAGTGGGCGTTGCAAGGTGTCGTAGTGTTCGTGTTCGCATGGATGGCGACCGTAGCGGCTCAGTGGTCAGCGAGCGTCGTCAGATCGACAAGCAGCGACCGCCTTGCCGCATTCAGCAGCGTTCGACTGTCGACCGAATCGATAGCCGCCAGCGTCGGCAAAAAGGCGCAGGGCAACGCGGTGGCAGTGGGGGCGTTGTCGGAAAGTAACGAGTAAACGCGCAGGATTGGGAAGATTGGGAGCGTTGTGCTTTCAGGAGCGACGACCGGACCTTAGTGGGTCCGGTTTTGTTTTTTGGGAGTTAGTAAATGATGATTTCGTTAGGGAAATTTTTTCTCTAGTATTTGCCGCCATGGTTACCCTAAAAGCGATATGCGGCGGGTATCTTACGAGCAAAACCGGAGGACATGACCTATGCCGAGCAAACTACTCATCGCCGCCGTGCAGCCCGTCCCAGGCAAACTCGCGTTGATCATCGACTGGAACAACGGCAAGCGTCACACCGTCGATCTTCCAGCGTTCCTCGACCAGTTTCCTGCTCTTGCCCCCTTGAAGAATGTCGAGCTGTTCAGCCAACCGGCAGTAGGCGAATGGGGGTTCGACGTTACCTGGGGAGATGACCTTGAAGTCGCGGCTTCGACATTGCATCGTCTGGCACTTGAGCAGTCCGGAGAGGTGATGCCCACTCGAGACTTCAAGCAGTGGATGGCAAAAAACAACCTGTCGTTATCGGCAGCAGCGGTCGAGCTTGGTTTCACGCGCCGCACCATCACCGCGTACAGCAGTGGTGCCGCGCTGATTCCCAAGCACGTCGCGCTGGCGTGCAGGGGGTGGGAATACGAGCATCGCTGAGCGTTTATCCTGCCAGCTCACGCCTTCTTCACCTCCACCGTTTCCTTCAACCGCGCCACCGGCACCGACAACGCCGCACTCCCCAACGGGTGCGTCTTGGCGTCGAAGAACTTCAGCTCGATACTCTGCCCCTCGAACAACGCGCTGTAATGGCGCTTTTGATGCTGGACGAAGGATTCACTGCGCGGCAGGATCGAGATCGCCAGAGTCTTCGGGCGGGCTTGCAGCACGGCATCGAGAATGTGTCGGTCCTGTCTGCCCAGGGCGTGGCCGAAGATGCATAGGGCGCCCTGATGCTGCGCCAGCTGGGCGTGGCAGAAGGACAGGTAGTCCGAGCCGCGGATGATCTTCATCTTGTCGACGCTGCGCCCTTCGCAGACGAACAACGGCACGTCATCCAGGGCGTTGACCGCGAAGCTGCCGAGCAAGGTGCTTTCCGAAGACTGCAATTTGCGCGCGGTGCCGTCGAAGTTTTTCACCAGGTGCATGCCGCCGTGAAGATACAGGATGCGCGTGGCGTGGCTGTCGGTGCGGTGCAGGTTGAATTCGGCATCGTCGTCGAACAGGTCATCGAACGGCTGGGCGCCATGCATCACCGCCCAGTAGGCGAGCAGGTCGTAGTTGGTCGAGTAGACCGTGGCGTACTGGCTCAGCGCCTGACTGATGTGGGCGATGGTCGCGGCTTCCATCAAGCGCCACGGAATGTGGGCCGAGCGGATGCCGTGGATCAGCGCTTCCTTGATCGCGAAGTAGCGATTGCGCGGCGAGGACGAGCTGATGGTCAGCGCGGCATTGACCCGCATCGCAACCTTCAGGCCGCTGAGCACCGGTTCGAAATTCTCGGTCTCCATCGATTTGAACAGCGCCAGCTCGGTCGGGCTCAGCGGCTTGTTGCGCGTGGTTTGCGCCAGTTCGAACAGCGAGTCGTAGGCGAAGTTCTTCCAGACGGCGAGGCTTGCGCCGTTGCCCAGCAGCAAGCCCGAACACGGATGGGTGGTCTGCAACTGGGCCCAGTCGGCCAGTTCGGCGTCAAAATCGGTGAATTCCATCGTCTCGCTTCGCTTTCAGGTGAGCAGGCACTGACCGGGGCCAGAACGGAGTGGACTTATAGGAATACCATCGCGGCTTGTCAACGCCGCTGCCTGTGATCGGCCAACGGGCAAATATTTCGAACCGCTGTGAAACCCGCTTCTCTAACGTCTAACGCTTGAACCCCCAACCCGGTTCGTTTCAGAGGTGATCATGAAGACCGATCCTGTGAACACCCCCGCGGCGCAAAGCCCAGGTCCCAATCCAAACCCCATGGAAACCACCCGAACCAGCGAAGCCGAGCGCCAGGCACGTGAGTTCGGACGGGTAGAAAGCACTGACGATAAAGAACGCGAAACTCCGCCCCCGCAGACCTGGAAACATCCCGACGACGGTAAAAGCCTGTCTGAAAAGGACGAAGAAATCCCCCTCAAGCCCTGACCACCATTGGTCCAGAGGTTGTTTACACGACCTCGACCGGGTGTAAGGTCTTGCAGGTGAAAACCACAACACTCTCTGAATGAGAGGGAGGCACCCATGCATAACGCGATGCTTAGCAAAACCCATTTCAATGGTTACGACGTGATCAACGTCAACAACGGCCCATGGCGAGTCTGCACCCATCAAGACCGACTCGGCTCGTTCGAAACGCGGGAGGAAGCCATGGCATTCGCGGCGTCGCTGCCTGCTTTTAAAGAGCGAACGGCGATGAAGGCGGATAGCGAGGAAGGGAAGAAAGCGGCTACAGAGAAAGGCAGCACGAAGCACTGATTCAATGAGACCATCCGGAGCCCCGATACGGTCGGGGCTCTTTGCCCTCAACTGTGCGCCAACTTGTTCCTCTAAAAGCTAGGGCTTAATCTCTAAACGACAGGGCATTGCATGCCAGTTCTTTTTTTAGAGATAGGTAACCTGTGGACGTGATCGATCTGAAAGTCGTCGACGCCGTCGCCCGGCACGGCAGCATGAACAAGGCGGCTGTCGAGCTGAACACGGTGCAGTCGAACGTCTCATCAAGAATTCGCTCGCTGGAGGACGAACTTGGTGTCTCACTATTTCAGCGCAGCGCCAAGGGTGTGCAAATCACCCCGGCCGGTCGGCGCGTTTTGCCCTACGCCGCCAGGCTTTCCAAACTCCTCGCCGATGCCTCGGCCGCCGCCCGCGATGATGGCACGCCCACGGGTGTGCTGGAAATCGGCACGCTGGAAACCACCCTCGCACTTCGCTTGCCGCTGCTGATCGCACGTTTTGCCAAAGCCTGGCCCGACGTTCGCCCGTTGGTCCGCACCGGCACCACCCACAGCCTGATTCAGGCGGTGGTCGACTGTAAGCTCGAAGGCGCATTTGTCGCCGGTCCCGTCAGCCATCCGGAATTACAGGCCGAGACGGTTTTCCACGAAGAACTGGTACTGGTCACGTCCCGTGCCGTGACCAGTCTGGAGGCGATTAGGGCTATCACCCATTTGAAGACCGTTGTGTTTCGTGTCGGCTGCTCGTATCGCCAGCGGCTTGATGCGCTGTTGGCGAGCTTGGGCATGCTTGCGCCAGAGCCACTGGAGTTTGGCTCGATCGATGCGATCATCGCCTGCGTGTCTGCCGGCGTGGGCATCACGCTGCTGCCTCGAGGCGTGGTGGCCGATGCGTGGAAGGAGGGGCTGGTGGCTGTTCATGAGATTCCGCGCGCGTTCTCCCAAGTCGAAACCGTGTTTGTGCGGCGCCTCGACAGCCATTTTTCCAGCGCACTGGCCACCTTCCTCGACAGCGTGCACCTGGACAACCAAAGTCGCGCCTTGAACGCTTAGCGCGTCTGGTTTGTCGAGGTGCGCGCTGCGCAGATGTCGATCAGCAATGCCAGCGCGATGGCCCCGGTTCCGAGCACGAACAGCAGCGAGTAATTGCCGTCGGTGAAGGTGAACAAGTAGGAAAATCCATAGGCCGCCACTGCCTGAAACAGTGCAAACCCTACCGTTGCCGTGCGCCATGCCGCGCCTTGTTGGGCGGGGTGGTGGGCCAGCAACTCTTGTACGCGACCGAGAACCAGCGGCACCGTCCCGGTCACGAACGCCCCGACCACGATACTCGACGCCATCAGCCACGGCGCGTTGACGCCCAACGCCGGGATGCACACGCACACCCCTTCCAGAATGAACGACAGACGCAACGCCAGACCAAAGCCCACCCGATCCGCCAACACCCCGGCCAGCAAAGGCCCCAGCGTCGCGCCGACGCCGAACAGCACCCAATACTGCGCGCCTACCTCAAGACCTTTGCCCAAGCCGTGGGCCACGAAGGCCACCAGGAAAATCATGTGCGGCACCCAGCCTGCTGCGTTTAGCGCGTACTCGGCGTACAAAGCCTTGAGCGTGGTGTTCTTTGCTTGGCGCGGGTGCCGGCTGGTTTTCACAGGCGCTGCCTCCTGCATCGGCCAACCCTTCCAGGCCAGTGCGGTCAACAGCAGCGATATCACGCCAAGCCCAAGCCAGGTCTGCTTCAAACCTTGTTGCAAGAGCAGTGGCACCAGCGTTCCCGATGCCGCAATGCCGATACCCACCCCCATGAAAATCACTCCACCCGCCAGGCCTTTCTTTGAAGGCGCGACATGGGCCAATACCGCAGGCGCTGCCAGCACCATCAACGCTCCGCCCGAGATGCCCGACAGCAGACGCCAGACGAAAAACCACCAGTAGGAAACTGGAAACGCGCACGCCAGAAACGCCACACTGGCCAGCAGCATCATGGCCCGCAGCGTGAAGGTCGTTGACGATTTCTCGGCCATCACACGCCCGGTCAATGCGCCGATCAGATACCCCGCCAGATTCGCCGCCCCGAGATAGGCCGCTTTGGACGAATCGAACCAACCCGCATCGATGATTGCTGGCAGCAGCGGCGTGTAGGCAAATCGCGCAAGCCCGATGCCGACCAGACTTGCAGAAAAGCCTGATGCGATTCCCCACCTGATGTTCTGGGGCGTGGCGTGGGAAGGTGTGGGGGGAGAGGGGGAGTGTGAGTGTTCCATCTTCGTCGTCTGGGTGATTTCGGATGGAACAACGTTACGCGCGCAACGGGTATCTCAATAAGCGAAAAGAAAAGATAGATGTTATCTGTTTTAAGGATATGCAGGCCCACATCGCTTGATTGCATTCCGCTGGACCAGTGGGGTGAGCGCTGCCGCACTGGTTCGTCGAAGCAGAGATGAGATGGAACCTTAGGCTTTTCTAAGTTCACGAAAAGCAGCGCCTGCCGTGGGCGCAGCCTATGCTATGCGTTCAGTGATGTGGGCCACTGCAAGATTCGACGACTTACATGCAGCGAAGCGGGGCATGCGTACGCCTGAAGCCAATATTCTTGAGGTCTGGGGAGGGTGAAGGGGTGCAAGGAGAGTTGGCTGGAAGGCCCGAAAATGCTGGGGAAATGGAGCGGGTAGAGGGAATCGAACCCTCAACTAAAGCTTGGGAAGCTTTCGTTTTGCCACTAAACTATACCCGCTTTTTGCATGTGTCTTTGTTGGCTAAATCAGGCCACTCGATACGCCTGATTCGTGATCAGCTTGACGCTTTCAGCGGCTGACTTTGTACCAGATGCGAACGCTGAAATGAAGCGTTAAATGCCTCGCAGGGAAAATCAGCGGTCTGCCGATAAGGTTCGGGATTCATTCGCCGAGGGCTGTTGGACGGGCGCTGGCGAATGAATCCTTGCCTTGAGACCTTCACGGTCAGATTGCAAATGCATGGTTGGATTGTACCTGTCGGTAGCGTGTTCGGGCCGGTTCCGGCGCTGGGGTGAGGAAGTCCAGCAGGGCGTTTCGGGAGTCCAGGCACGCGGCCTTGTGTTCCATGTCCAGAAAGTGCCCGGCGCTTTTGATGGTGGTGAAGTGGCAATCGCGGATGTGGTTGCTGAACAACCGCGCGTCGGGGGCGGCGGTGTATTCGTCCCATTCGCCGTTCATGAACAGCACCGGCACATTGATGCGCTTGGCGGCCTTGATCTGGCCGTGGGTGCTGGTGTCCAGCACATGGTTGATGTGGTGGTGCATCTGCGCGTACTCGTGCAGGTCCAGTGAGCTCACGTGTTTATAGTTGAAGCGCTTGAACAGCGACGGCAGGTGCTTGCCGATGGTGCTGTTGATCAGCGTGCCGACTTCGAAACGATCGAACGCGCCCAGATGCTGCTGACCGCGCGTCAGGTAATCACGCATCGGTTCGTTGATCACCGGCGAGAACGAACTGATGACGGCCTTCTCGATGCGTTTCGGCCGATGGGCCAAGGCAACCAGTGCCGCCGCACCACCCCATGAAAACGACATGATGTGTTCAGCGTTGAAGTGGTCGATCAGCTCCAGCAGGATCTGGCCTTCCAGTTCCTTGGTCAGGGGCCTTTCGTGAACGTTGTGGGGTTTGGATTTGCCCGCGTAAGGCTGGTCGTAGAGGACCACGTTGAATTGCGGGTGCAGGTTGCGGACGGTCTGGGCGAAAGATGCTGTAGTGGCCAGTGAGCCGTTGACCATGATGATGGTCTTTTCTGCGGCATCTGCGCGATAGAACTCCGTGTAAACCCGAAACTGGCCCTGTATATCAAGCACAGCGATTTCTGGCCTCATATCCATGTCTCCTGACGTTAAAACAGGTGTGCGCGCAATCACGTTGCACGAGTTTCGTGACAGGTAGGCAATGCCTTTTAAAGGGGGGCCCATGTCGGTACGCAACGTCTGTCCGACAGGTATTGTTATTGGCGGGCGGTTTGCCGGACCGGTACCTGAAGGAGCGTGGTGCCGACAAAAAGTTTCTTGGAATGCGTGCGTGACTCTCCGGTCACATGTGGACCGACGATTGGATTCAAGCAGGCGATCAGAGATGTCGCAAGTGCCGTTCGTGAATTGTCCGACATGATCTGCCGGGCGGTCGAAAGGCGTCAGATCTGCTGAATCTCTTCAGCCGTCAGGGCCCGGTACTGGCCGGGGGCAAGGGCCGGGTCGAGTACCAGCGGGCCCATGCTTTCGCGGTGCAGGCCCACGACCTTGTTGTTGAAATAGCCGAACATTCGTTTGACCTGGTGATAGCGGCCTTCGACGATGCTTAGCCTTGCGCGGTGGCTGTCTAAAATGGTCAATTGCGCGGGCAGCGTGGTGAGGTCTTCGAAAGCGAAGTAAAAGCCTTCGGCGAATTTCTCGATGTAGTGCTCGGCGATCGGCTGCTCGGTTTCTACGTCGTACACCTTGGGCAGTTTAGTCGTCGGTTGGGTGAGGCGACGCGACCACTGGCCGTCGTTGGTGATCAGCATCAGGCCCGAGGTGTTGAAGTCCAGACGACCGGCAATGTGCAGATCAGATTTGTCCGGCTCGTTCAACAGGTCGAGCACGGTGGGATGGTGTGGGTCGGTGGTGGCACTGACGCAGCCCGGCGGCTTGTGCAGCATGAAGTAGCGCGCGGGTTTGCCGGGCTGCAGGATTTCGTCGTCGACGCAGACCTGGCTGAATTCGCGGACGTCGTGCAGTGGGTCTTTGATTGTCATGCCATCGACTTTTACTCGGCCGGCGAGCAGCGCCAGGCGCACGTCCTTGCGGCTGAAGCGGGGGAGGTTGCTGAGGAAGCGGTCGAGGCGCATGGCAGTTCGGGGTGCGAGAAAGGACGGCATGTTATGTCAGACGAGACTGACGCTGAAACCTGTAGGAGCGAATTCATTCGCGAATCGGTTTTCCAGACGATGCATCTCCATCGTATGTACCGTCCTATCGCGAATGAATTCGCTCCCACAGGAATCGTGGCGTTCATGCGATCAGCGGCGGGGCGTTACGGCTTCTTCGACCAACCCCGCACAGCGAGGACACAGGCACGACTTGTCCCGCAATGGCTCCGGCAGCGCCACCAGCACCGCGGGGTCGATGGTTTCGGTGAAGCACCAGCAGGCCTGATCCACCGTACGTGGATCGGCCAGGGTGCAGCGGTTGCTCTGGCCGCAGACCGGGCAGGTGTCGGGGCCGTTTGCCGGTGTACTCATGCCGTTTCTGCCATTTCGATACAAACCTGATTGCGACCGCTCTGTTTGGCGCTGTAGAGCGCCTGGTCGGCGCGGGCGATCAGGCTTTGCAGGGTGTCGCCAGGGTGCAGCTCGGTCACGCCCAGGCTGACCGTGACCTGCAGGGCTGAGCCTGTGAACACGTAGGTGTGTTGCTCGGCCAGCAGGCGAATTTTCTCGGCGACGCGTCGGGCACCGCTACTGTTGGTGTCCTTGAGCAGGATGATGAACTCCTCGCCCCCCCAGCGGCAAATGATATCGCTTTCGCGCAGGCACCGGCGTACATCGTCGGCAAAGCCGATCAGCACTTCGTCACCGGCGAGGTGGCCGTGAGTGTCGTTCAGGCGCTTGAAATGGTCCAGGTCCAGCAGCATGGCCGACAGCGATCTGTGCTCGCGTCGCGCGTCTTCGATGGCTTTGATGGCGATCCGGTCAAAGCCGCGACGGTTGGGCAGGCCGGTGAGGCTGTCGACCATGGCTTGGGTTTCGATGCGCAGCTGGAAGCGGCGGATGACCCGATGCAACAGGTACAGTACCAGCAGCATCACGGCCAGGCAGATCGACAGGTTCAGGTACAGCGACTGACGAATGTCGTTCAGCGCGCCTTCTTCACGTTTATCGACGAACAGGTACCAGTTCAGCTCCGGAATGTAGCGCACGTTGAGAAAGTGCGCGTCGTCCCTGGATTCGTATTGATAGTTGCCACTCTGTGGCTTGGGCATCTGCGCTTGCAGATCCTTGAGGTTGGGTAGCTCGCGCAGTACTTGGCCGATCTTCGCGCCTTGCGGGCCGCCTTCGGCGCCAGTCAGCACCAGCCGGCCGAACGCGTCGACGAAGTACACGCTGCGCTGATAACGCTGCTGATAGCGGTCGATCAGCTTGATCACGGCATCGACGGTCAGGCCTACGCCGGTGGCGCCGATGAAGTTGTCGTTGTAATCAAAGACTTTGTAGTTGATGAAGAAGGTCAGGTTGTCCTTGTTCGCCAGGTCCGGGTCGACGTTGATCTCGTAAGGCTCGGGCATGTCGCGCACGCGGTAATACCAGGTGTCGCGAGGCTCGTCGGGTTTGATCTTCTTCAGCACGCCCTTGGCCTGGTAATAGGTCAGGCTGTGGTTGGAGACGAAGAATGAGGTGTAGGCGCCGTAGTGGTCCATGACCTCCTTGAGATAGCGGGTCATCTGTTGCGGGTCTTTTTCGCCGGCCACCACCCAGTCGCGCACGAAGGTGTCGCGGGCCATCATCGAAGAGATGAGCACGGGGCGCACCAGATCCTTCTGGATCTCGGAGTAGACCGTGTCGGAGGTCAGCGGCAGTTCAGTGTTGACGATGCTGTCACGGATCGCATCGCGCGACGCGAAGTAGCTGAGCAAGGATGTCGCCAGAAAGCCACTCCCCAACAGGATCACCAACGTCAACAGCAGGGAGCGTTGTGAGTGGAGCGTGGAACGAAGGGGCATGACCAGTCCGCTTGAATAAGTAGTCCATTAAACGAGACATGCTAGCCTGATGCCACCTCATCGCGCCATGGGCGTTTCGCGCTTGAGCACGAAAGGCGATGGGCCGTACGCATCGCCTTTCATGGGAACGCTAGCTGTTTTGACTGTCCGAGGCCTCTAGAACAACCACCCGCTGCCCGGCACGCACCGCAGAGCCCGGTTGCACGCGAATCTCGCGTACCACGCCAGAGCAGGGCGCCAGCACGGGGATTTCCATCTTCATCGATTCCAGAATGACCAACGGTTCCCCCGCATCGACCCGCTGGCCCACCTCGACCTGCACCTGCCACAGATTGCCAGCAATATGGCTGTCTACGCTGGTCTGCCCGGATTGCAGCGGTGCTTCTTCAGCGGTTTCGGCCAAGGCCTCGTCGCTTTCGAAAGTGGCCTGACCGTTGGCGATCCAGCGCTCGCGCTCAGCATTGAACGCGCCTTGCTGTTGCGCACGGAAGGCCGCGATGCTCTCGGCTTCCTTCGCCAGAAACCCTTTGTAATCGGCCAGATTGAGCGTGCTGTGTTCGATCTGCAGCGGATAACGACCGAGGGGGAAGTCGCGGCGGATCTTCAGCAGTTCGTCGGCGCTGACCGGGTAGAAACGAATCTGGTCGAAAAACCGTAGCAGCCACGGCTTGCCATCGTAGGCTTCGACGGCGCGGTAGCGATTCCACATCTGCAGCGTACGCCCGACGAACTGATAACCGCCGGGCCCCTCCATGCCGTAGACGCACAGGTAGGCGCCACCGATGCCCACCGAGTTCTCGGCCGTCCAGGTGCGCGCCGGGTTGTACTTGGTAGTCACCAGGCGATGACGCGGGTCCAGCGGCGTTGCAACCGGAGCGCCAAGGTAGACGTCGCCCAGGCCCATCACCAGGTAGCTGGCGTCGAACACCGTGCGCTGCACTTCGTCCAGATTGGGCAGGTCGTTGATGCGGCGAATGAACTCCAGGTTGCTCGGGCACCAGGGCGCGTCCTTGCGCACGGTGGTCATGTATTTCTCGATGGCCAGCTGACACGCCGGGTCGTCCCAGGACAGTGGCAGGTGCACGATGCGCGAAGGCACTTCGAGGTTTTTGCTGGCGCACACCGCGTCCCATTCACCGGCGACGATCTCTAGCAGCTCGGTCAGCGGCATTTGCTCGGGCTGGTAGTGAACCTGCAGCGAACGGATGCCGGGGGTGAGGTCGATCACGCCCTTGAGCTGTCTATTTTCCAGCGCTTGCATCAGCGCGTGGCCGCGAAAGCGCAGGACCAGATCCAGCTCCGGGGCGCCGATTTCCAGCAGCAGGTGGGTGTCGCCGGAGAGGCGGGCGACCAGGCGGGTGTCGTCGGTGCCGATGTCGAGCACAATTGGCGAGACGATGAAACTCTCCTGTGGAAGCGAATTCATTCGCGAGAGGGACTGACCGGCGACCGAGGTGCCTGCATCGCGAATGAATTCGCTCCCACAGACAACCAGTGCTCGGGCGGCTTCGACGCTCACCGGATGAAACCGCACCTTATCGCCAGCCTTGAGCTGCCCCAACTGCCCAAGGTCGGCCTCGATGATCGTCACGGGGCAGACGAACCCGCCCAGGCTCGGCCCGTCCGGCCCGAGGATGACCGGCATGTCCCCGGTGAAATCCACCGCGCCAATGGCGTAAGGGTTGTCGTGAATGTTCGAAGGGTGCAACCCGGCTTCGCCGCCGTCGGCCCGCACCCATTCCGGCTTCGGCCCGATCAGGCGCACGCCGGTGCGGCTGGAGTTGAAGTGCACTTCCCAATCGGTGGCAAAAAAAGTCTGGATGTAGGCTTCGGTGAAGTATTCCGGCGCGCCATGAGGGCCGTAGATCACTCGAATATCACGCACGGCGGGCAGCTCGGCGATCTGCTCGGCAGCCAGTGTTTGCCCTGCGCTGCGATCTTCCAGAGGCGCAATGTGCACCACATCCCCCGCACGCAAGGCGCGACCGCCATGGCCACCAAACTGGCCCAGGGTGAAGGTGCTTTTGCTGCCCAGATAATCCGGCACATCCAGCCCGCCGCGCAGGCACAGGTAGCTGCGTGCGCCTGCACCTGCGATGGTGCCGAGGGCCAGGGTGGAGCCCGCCGGGATCAGCAATGCTTGATTCATCGGTTGCGCCTGACCATTGAGCGTGAGCGCAATCACAGCCCCGGTCACGGCGACCACAGCATCGGTATTGAAGCGCAGGGTCGGGCCGCTCATGGTGATTTCCAGCGCGGCGCAGCCTGGCGGGTTACCCAGCAAACCGTTGCCCAGACGCAGCGCGCGACTGTCCATCGGCCCTGACGGCGGCACGCCCACGGCCCAATAACCGAGGCGTCCTGGATAGTCCTGCACGCTGGTCTGGGTGCCGCCGCTCAGCACTTCGAAGGTGTCGGCGTGATACACCAACCCTTCCAGACAGCGGGTCCAGGGTTGGCCGCTGGCGAACGGGGCATCGGTGATGATCTGGCGCAAATAATCTCGGTTGGTTTCCACGCCGTACAAGCGCGTTTCGCCCAGCGCCCGTTCCAGCCCTTCGGCAGCAGAGGCGCGATCCGGCGCCCAGCAGATGACCTTGGCGATCATCGGGTCGAAAAATGGCGGGATCTCGCAACCCGCTTCAACCCAGGTGTCGATGCGCAGGTGCTTGCCATCGGCAGGCGGGAAGTGCACCGAGGTCAGCAGGCCTGGGCTTGGCTGAAAATCGCGTCCCGGATCTTCGGCGTAGAGGCGCGCCTGAATCGCATGGCCCTGCGGTTTCAGCTCGGCTTGCAGGTCAGACAGCGGCGGCAGATCGCCTGCGGCCAGTTGCATCATCCACGCCACCAGGTCCACGCCCCAGACCTGCTCGGTGACCCCGTGCTCGACCTGCAGGCGGGTGTTCACTTCGAGGAAATAAAAGCGCTGATCGTCGCTGTCGAAGACGAACTCCACAGTGCCCGCGCTGCGATAACTCACCGCTTTGGCCAGCTTGATCGCTGCCGCGCACAGCGCGTCGGCCATGCCGTCGGGCAGGTTCGGCGCCGGGGTTTCTTCGAGCACCTTCTGGTTGCGCCGCTGCACCGAACAGTCGCGCACGCCAAGGGCGATCACTTCGCCACGGCCATCGCCGAACACCTGCACTTCCAGATGACGCGCGCGCTGAATGTATTTCTCGATGAACACGCCGGCATCGCTGAAATTGTTCTGCCCCAGGCGTTTGACCGCCTCGAACGACTCGTTCAGTTCACTGGCGCTACGAAACACGCGCATGCCGATGCCGCCCCCGCCCGCTGTGCTTTTCAGCATCACCGGGTAGCCGATGGCTTCGGCGGCGCTCAACGCAGTCTCGACGCTGTCGAGCAATTCGGTGCCTTCGAGCATGGGTACCCCATGCTGTCTGGCCAGCGCGCGGGCGGTGTGTTTAAGGCCGAACACGCGCAGTTGTTCGGGCGTCGGGCCAACAAAGGCAATTCCTGCGTCCTCGCACGCCTGAGCGAATGCGGCGTTTTCGGAGAGAAAGCCGTAGCCCGGATGAATCGCCTTGGCGCCGGTGGAGTGCGCGATGGCGAGGATCTTGTCTACGGCCAGATACGTCCCTGCCGCGCCGCCCTCGCCGAGGCTGTGGGCCTGATCGGCTTCGAGAATGTGCAGGCTGGCGGCGTCGGCTTCGGAATAAACCGCCACGCCCTCGACATTCAAGGCGCGCAGGGTACGCAGGATGCGGCAGGCAATGACGCCGCGGTTGGCGATCAACAGTGTGTCGAACATGTTTTTACCCCAGGGATCGACAGTCATCGACCCCGCACCGGGTAGCGGGCCGTCCCGCTGTGGTACGCGTTGCGCGAAGGCCGTCCTTTGCGCCGAAAACGTTCGCTGAAAACCTGTGCTGCTTAATCCCAGACCCGCAGTTCAGCGGGCGTCGGGTTGTAGCCGTTGCACGGGTTGTTCAGTTGCGGGCAGTTGGAGATCAGCACGATCACGTCCATTTCCGCGCGCAGCTCGACGTATTTGCCGGCCCCGGAAATACCGTCTTCGAAGGTCAAACCGCCTTCAGCGGTGACCGGCACGTTCATGAAGAAGTTGATGTTCGGACTGATGTCGCGCTTGCCCAGACGACCGTCGTGCACGCAGGCGCGCAAATAGTTGTCGCGGCAGCTGTGCATGTGCTTTTTTTCCAGCGCGTAACGCACCGTGTTGCTCTCTTGCGCGCAGGCGCCGCCGAGGGTGTCGTGGCGCCCGCAGGTGTCTTCGACGATGGTCAGCATCGGCTTGCCGAGGTTGGAGTACAGCACGCTGCCTTTGCTCAGGTACACGTTATTCTGCCGACGCAGCGTGCGTTGCACGTCATAGCGTTCGCGCGGGTTGGCCAGGCTGTAGAACAGCGTGTCGACGGCCTGATTGCCTTCGAGGTCCAGCAGGCGCAGGGTCTGCCCGGCCTTGAGTTCGGTCAGCGACGGCTCGCCTGCCGGGATGTGGGTGATCGAAACCGGGGCGTGGGTGTGTGCAGTGCTCATGGCAGGCCTCCTCAGGCGAACAGGCGATCGGTGTTGATGAAGCCGCGCACGTTCTCTTCGCGCGAGGTGCGGCAGTGTTCGGCGACGCTGGCGTCGGCCTTCATCCAGCTCAGCATCACCGGCTGGGGGGCGTACTCGGGGTTGGGGTCCATCGGGTGTTGCAGTGCGGTGAGCACCACCAACGTGTCCATGGGGGCGTACAGCTCGATGTAATCGCCAGCATTCGAATTGTCGGGCACGAAGGCGAGGGCGCCGTGCTCGTCAACGTTGACCCGGCTGAACAGGTTCAGGGTCATCATCAGGTCCGACAGGCCCAGGCCCCACTTGCCCATCTCCACCAACAGGTTGTCGGCGCCGTTGCGAAAGAAGCCGTTGCGCCGTTCCTGATAGCGGCCCAGGCCGTATTTTTCGGTGACTTCCTCAGCGCACAGCACGCCGCCGATGCTATCGCTCCAGCCACAGGTGTCGGCGGTGATCGCCGCCAGTACGCGGCCCATGTCCGAGTACAGGCAATGGCCTGTGGAGAGCTTGGCGGTGTGTTGGCATTTGAGGCTGTCAGGCAGGTTCAGGCGCTCGGTTTTTTCATGAGCGTTGAACATCGTCAGGCTGACGTTAGCGTTGCCGTTGAGGTCGGTCAGGCGCAGCAATTCGCCGCGCTTGAGCACGAACGAGAGGTGGCCGCCGCCGGGCAGCAGGTCTTCGGCGAATACCGGGAATGCAGCAGTGGAATCAGTCATGGTTCAAATCCTTCAAGCCGTTTGCAGCGATTCAATGGCCGCGCGGGCAGCGCGACGATCGCTGTTCAGGGGAATGTCGTAAGTGATGCGGGCGCCGTAGGCACCGGGGGCGTGGGGGTCGTGACGGACCTTGTCGAAGACCATCAGGCGCGTGCCGAGGTTGAAGCCTTCGGACAGGTCGTGGGTGACCATGAATACCGTCAGGTTCGTCTCACGCCACAGCTCCAGCAGCAGGGCGTGCATGTCCTTGCGGATGCCGGGGTCGAGGGCACCAAACGGCTCGTCGAGCAGCAACACGCGAGGCTTCATGATCAGCGCCTGAGCGATGGCCAGGCGTTGCTGCATGCCGCCGGAGAGCTGCGTCGGGTATTTGTCCAGCGCATGCCCCAGGCCAACCTTGTGCAGCAGCGCCGAGGCCTGCTCCCGAGCATCGCGTTTGGCCTTGCCGAACAGCCGGCCGAGCAACGCCGAACGCGGCAATTCCAGACCCAATGCGACGTTGTCCAGCACCGATAGATGCGGGAACACCGAATAGCGCTGAAACACCACGCCGCGGCTGGCATCCGGCTCTTTGGCCAACGGCTGGCCGTCGAGCAGGATCGTCCCTTTGCTTGGCACTTCCTGGCCCAGCAGCAGGCGCAGAAAGGTCGATTTGCCACAGCCCGAGGCGCCGACCAAGGTGCAGAACTCGCCCTCGGCAATGCTCAGGTTCAGGCCTTCGAGCACCACTTGATCGCCGTATTGTTGCCAGACGTTATTGACCGAAATGAAGCTCATGGCCGCGCCCCCTCGTACCAGGGGAAAGCTTTGCGGGTCAGGGCTTTCAGGCCCCAGTCCATCAGCCAGGCGAGGAGGGTGATCCAGACCACGTAAGGCAGGATCATGTCCATCGCCAGGTAGCGCCGCACCAGAAAGATCCGGTAACCCAAGCCATCAGTCGAGGCGATGGCTTCGGCGGCAATCAAAAACAACCACGCCGAACCCAGCACCAGTCGCAGCGAAATCAGCAAACGCGGCAGCAGCTGTGGCAGGACCACCCGCAGGATCAGCGTCCAGGTCGAGGCACCCAGGGTCTGTGCCTTGATCAGCAGCTCGACCGGAATCTCCCGGGCGCGCTGTTCCAGATCACGCGCCAGGACCGGAGTAATCCCGATCACGATCAGCATCACTTTCGACAGCTCGCCCAGCCCGAAGACGATGAACAGGATCGGCAGGATCGCCAGCGGCGGCACCATCGACAGCACCGTGAGCAGCGGCGACAGTGGCGCGCTGAACAGCGGCAGCACCCCGGACGCGATGCCCAGGCACAGGCCGACAATTGCGCTGATCGCAAGGCCAATGGCCAGGCGTTGCAGACTGGACGCGGTGTCCTGCCAGAGCAGGTAGTGGCCGGTGCGTTGATCGGGAATGATCGCCACACGTTTGATCGCGTCAGTCATTTGCACGGCGCTGGGCAGCAGCTTGTCGTTGGGGTTTTCCGTCAGTCGCGTTGCCGAGCCTGTGAAGTAGGCGAACAGCAACAGGGCGAACGGCAAGATCACCAGAATGAGGCGGCTGGCGCCATCGGGGCGACGGTTTATCAAGCGCATGGCAAATAACCTGTGGGGAGCCGATTCTTACAACTTGCCGTCAACGGCCATCTGCACGTAGCTCGGGTCGAAATGCAGCTTGAGATTGCCCTTGTCGCCTTCAATCACGCTGTTGGCAAAGGTCATGCCCACTGCGCTTGCATCCTTGGCGCCTTCGCCGAGCAGGCCGTGCTCGAAGGAGAAATCGGCAACCTTGCGCATGGTGGCTGGCAGCTGTTTGCTGGTGGCGAATTCCAGGGCTTCCTTAGGCGTGGCGAACAACTTGGTGGTGTCCAGCTGCGACTGGAAACCGGCCAGATCCGTGCCAGAGGCCTTGGCCATGTGTTCCAGGGCTTCTTTGGATTGCGCGTTATTGGCGTTCATCAGCGCGACGACTTCAAACCATGCACCGGTCAGCGCTTTGCCCAGCGCGGGGTTGTCTTTGAGGGTCTGGGTGTTGACCACCATCATGTCCATGATCTCGCCGGGGATCTTGCTGGAGTCGAACACTTCGGTGACCCCAGGCTTGGCCTTGATCTGCGAGAGCATCGGGTTCCAGGTGGTGACGGCCTTGACCTGATCGGTGTTGAAGGCAGCGGCGATGTCGGCGTCCGAGGTGTTGACGACCTTCAGATCTTTCTCGGTCAGGTCCACCGAATCCAGTGCGCGGGCCAGCAGGTAGTGTGAAACCGACAGCTCCACCAGATTGACGTCCATGCCCTTGAGGTCGGCGACTTTCTTGCCCGCCCCCTTGATGACGATGCCATCGTTGCCGTTGGAGAAGTCGCTGACCACCAGCGCCGTGCTTTCCACGCCGCCCGCAGCCGGGATGGTCAGGGCGTCCATGTTGGTCATGGTGCAACCGTCGAACTGGCCGGCGGTGTACTGGTTGATGGATTCGACGTAGTCGTTGAGCTGGGTGACCTTGATGTTGATGTCGTACTTCTTGGCCCACTTGTCGACGATGCCTTGCGTCCCTGCGTATTCCCAGGGCATCCAGCCGGCGTAAATCGTCCAGCAGACGTTGAAGTCCTTTTTCGGGGCGGCGGTGGCCGAGAGGCTGAGGGCGGCGAAGGCGCCTGCGGCGAGTAGAGCGAATAGACGGGACTTTTGCATTGAAACCTCCAGTAGCGAAAAGGGCGGTCAGGAGCACGGCGACACCACTGGTGTCCTGTCTCCCGGGCTTTTATCCCGCCGTGTAACCTCTACTGGAGGTCGCCGACTCTCGGACCAGCCACCCGCTTTTCCAAGCGGGCCGGAACCCTAGTCGGCTATTGCAGATTGTGGTGCCGCGAACCTGAGTTGACTCCTGCACAAGGTTTTGTAAAGCGAGAGGCGTGCCAAGTTGCGGGGGCCCTTGCGCAGGCTGGGCCGTGGCGAAAACAGCGGTTTTTCAAGGCGACAACCGTGCACCGTTGCAGGGCGCCGTCCGGCGGGCGGGGCTTGGATCAGGGCACTCGGGAGGGATTTTGCAGTCTGACCTTACGTTCTCGGCAGTTTTGGGAACGCCGACCAGCGCCGCTGGCTCGAGCTCTATCGCGGTCCAGGAGGCCGCCATGTATCGACGAAGCTTGCTTACCGTATTGATGACGTTGTCTCTCGCAGGATGTTACGGAGGCTATTACGAATCAGAAACGTACACGCAGCCGGTTTACAGCAGTAGCTATAGCGGCGGTTACGTGTACGAAGGCTATCGACCCTATGGGCCGACCGGGTATTACGGCGGTTCTTCGGTCTACTACTCGTCGCCACGTTATTACTCGGCACCTCGCTACTATTCGCCACCCCGGTATTACGCGCCGCCTCCACGCTATTACGGGCCCGGCCCTGGCTACGGTGGCCGTCCCGGTTACGGCGGTGGGCACTGGAATGGCGGGGGAGACGGCTATCACGGCGGCGGCTCCGGTTATCGTCCACCGCCCCAAGGCCCAAGACCCGGCGCAGGTGGTGGGGGCTGGAATGGCAATCACGGCGGTGGCCCTGGCCCCGGCAGACCGGGGGGCAACATGCGCCAAGACGGGAATTTCGGCCGTGGCGGTCATGGCGGACCGGGCGGTGGGAATCGCTAAGACCCAATGAAAGCGGCGCTCTCAGGAGCGCCGTTTTTTACGGGCATTAATGGCATCGAACGCACAACACCCTGCCGGTGGGGGCGAATTCATTCGCGAAAAATCGTACAGACGATAAAGCTGTGTCGCCTGCATCCACGTCTCGCGAATGAATTCGCTCCCACAGGAAGCGCAAGGGCAAGCCCGCAGTCGCTGGCCCGGCCTAATACCCCGACAAGTCCGCCAAGGGATGCCGCCCCTCCCACGCCTTTTCGAAATGTGCGTCGACCACTGCCAACGGGACCTTCGCGATGTCCTGCCAATGCCAGTGGGGCGTGTGATCCTTGTCGATAAACCGTGCCCGAACGCCTTCACCAAACTCGGGATGACGGCAGCAATTGAGGCTCATGCAGTACTCCATCTGAAACACCTCGGCCAGGGACATGTGCCGCGCCCGCTGGATCTGTTCCCATACCAGCAGGGCCGTCATCGGGCAGCCCTCGATCAGCGTCCTGGCCGCCTTGGCCAGCAGCGCATCCTGGGCGTGTAACTGATGCTTGAGGGCATTCCACGCGCAGGGTGCGTCGGCGACATCCAGCAGTTCGTCGATCTGCTGGCGACGGGGCAACCATTGTGCCGCAGGCAGTTGCCCAAGTGCTTCCTGCTGCAGCGCCTTGAACAGGCTGTTGAGTTGCACACCGGTTTGTTCCTGCCAATTGAGTTGCAGCAGGCGGTCGATCATTTCTTCCTGTTGGTCATCGAGCAGAAAGCGATCGGCCAGGTCCAGATCCAACGCATCGCGCCCGTTGATGTGCGAGCCGGTGAGCCCCAGGAACAACCCCAACTTGCCCGGCAATCGCGACAGAAACCAGCTGGCGCCGACATCCGGGTACAACCCGATGTTGATCTCGGGCATCGCCAAGCGGCTACTCGGTGTGACCACGCGAATGCTCGCGCCTTGCAGCAGCCCCATGCCGCCGCCGAGCACATAGCCGTGGCCCCAGCAGATCAGCGGCTTGGGGTAGGTGTGCAGCTTGTAGTCCAGGCGATATTCCGCTGCAAAAAATTGCTCGGCCAGGGGTGGGACCTTTCCGGGTTTGCCGCGAGCCGCTTCTACCAGCGCGCGCACGTCACCGCCTGCGCAAAACGCCTTCTGGCCATTGCCGCGTAACAGCACGCACACGATCTGTGGGTTGCTGGCCCAGGCATCAAGGCGATCCTGAAGGGCCAGAATCATGGGCAGGGACAGTGCGTTCAGGGATTTTTCCGCATCCAGCGTGGCGATGCCCAAGCGGGCGCCGTCGGTTCCGGTGAGCTCTTCGAATTGCAGATTCATCGTGACCTCGTGTTCGTGGGACGGGGCATCTTCAGGGTTGTGAGTCCCCCGGATGCCGGGAAGTTGCACGCAAGCGATGCTCAAGAGTGTAGGAAAGCCGGGCTGCGCTGCGCTGGAAATATTTGGCCACAGCCCCTAAAGTCCGCGCATTGATTTTGCGGATATGACCATGACTGACGATGATCGCATCAAACTTGAGCCCAGCTGGAAGCAGGCCCTTCGCGAGGAGTTTGAAAAGCCCTACATGGGCCAACTGCGTGAATTCCTGCGCCAGGAGCACGCCGCCGGTAAAGAGATCTACCCACCAGGGCCGCTGATCTTCAATGCCTTGAATTCGACGCCACTGGACAACGTCAAGGTGGTCATCCTTGGGCAAGACCCGTATCACGGGCCGAAACAGGCCCATGGCCTGTGCTTCTCGGTGCAACCGGGTGTGCCTGCGCCGCCGTCGCTGGTCAACATCTATAAAGAGCTCAAGCGCGACCTCAACATCGACATCCCCAATCACGGCTACCTGCAGTCGTGGGCCGATCAGGGCGTGCTGATGCTCAACACCACCCTGACCGTCGAACGCGCCAACGCTGCTTCCCACGCGGGCAAAGGCTGGCAGCATTTCACCGACAAGATCATCGAAACCGTCAGCGCCCACCAGCCGCATCTGGTGTTCCTGCTGTGGGGCTCCCACGCCCAGAGCAAGAAAAAGCTGATCGATGCGTCCAAACACCTGATCCTGACCGCCGTTCACCCTTCACCCTTGTCGGCCTATAAAGGCTTCATCGGGTGTGGGCATTTCGGCATGGCCAACAAGTATCTGCAGCAGAATGGTTTGGCACCGATTGAGTGGCGGTTGCCGGCGGTGGTTTGATCCACTGCGGCGGCGCCGAGCTTGTAGGAGACGTCGGAGGTTACGACGGCAGCGATAGCGGTAGGTCGGGCGCAGATGGATTGTCTGACCCACCGCTTTCGCCACCGTCGTAACCTCCGGAAGCTCCCACAGGTTATGCAGTGATCCAGCCTCGTGCATGACCATGGAGAGGCCATCCCGTGTCAGGCTGGCTGTTTGTTCCAATACCTGAACAACGGCTCCGCCAGAAACAGCACGAACAACAACCGCATCACTTGCATCGCGGTCACCAGCGGCACCGACAGCTGCAACACTTCGGCCGTCAGGCTCATTTCCGCGATCCCGCCGGGCATCATGCCCAGGGTCAGCGAACGCAAGTCCAAGTGCGTCGCTGCGCTCAGTGCCCAGGCACACAGCGCCGCGATGCTCATGGTCAACGCCGTACCCATCAGCGTGCGCCCTATGAAGGAAGGGGCGCGGCGGAAAAACGCGCGGTTGAAGTGGCAACCCAGACCACTGCCAATCAGCCATTGGCCGAGCTGGCTGCCGCCATTGGGCAAGCCGATGTGCAGATCGAAACTGACACTGACGATCGCGCTCACCAGCAACGGCCCGAACAGCCACGGGTTGGGCTGTTTCAAGCGCTGCCAGCCCCAGGCAACCAGCGCGCCCAACGGAAACAACACCGCCAGCCACGTCCAGTCCACCACCGTTGCGTGAGTGGGCGGGCCGCCGTTGCCCATCAGGTATTTGAAGATCGCCGGCACGCACAGCACCACCGCCAGCACCCGCAGACTCTGACCCGCCGCAACATTGGCGAGGATTGCGCCATTGCGCGCGCCGAGGTTGACCATCTCTCCCGAGCCGCCGGGCATGCT
This sequence comes from Pseudomonas sp. GW821-FHT02A11, assembly GCF_059421985.1. Taxonomy (NCBI): domain Bacteria; kingdom Pseudomonadati; phylum Pseudomonadota; class Gammaproteobacteria; order Pseudomonadales; family Pseudomonadaceae; genus Pseudomonas; species Pseudomonas sp. GW821-FHT02A11. The sequence continues at coordinate 380,627 of NZ_JBWKWB010000001.1, read as the reverse complement.
GGAGAAGAACGCCGTGGCGCGGTCTTCACCGGTGCGCAGCATCAGCCACACGCCGACTACGCTGGAAACGCTGGTCACCAGTGCGCCGATGAAGATCAGGCCGAAATGCGAGAGAACTTGTTCGATGACCACCGGGGTGAAGTGCAGGCCGATGCCGATGCCGACCACCCATTGGCCGCATTTGCGGCCGCCGGGGATTTCAGCCAGCTGCCACGGGGTGAGGCAGCGGACCAGGATGATCGCCAGAAGCGAGCCGACCATCCAGGGAAGGGGCCAGCCGACCTGACTGGCGAGGTATCCCCCCAGCAGGCCGACCAGCGGCGTTCCCCACCACGTCTTGAAGGGCCGGTCAGACATCGGCCAGTGCGCGACGCTGAACGCTGCGCTTGCGCCAGATGCGTATCAGCGGCAGCACCAGCATGAACACGGTCACCACCCAGACGCCGAGGGTGATCGGGCTGGACCAGAGGATATCCAGCGAGCCGTTGGAGATCGACAGCGCGCGACGCAGGTTTTGTTCCATCAAACCGCCGAGGATAAAACCCAGCAGGATCGGCGACAGCGGGAAGTCCAGCTTGCGCAGGATGTAACCGAAGATGCCGATGCCGACCATCAGGAACAGGTCGAACGTGGTGGCGTGAACCGCGTAGACGCCGATCCCGGTGATGATCGCGATCACCGGCACCAGCGCCCAGTTCGGCACGGCGAGAATGCGGGTGAAGATGCGGATCATCGGGATGTTGAGGATTACCAGCATGATGTTGGCGATGAACAACGACGCGATCAGGCCCCAGACGATGTCCGGTTGCTGTTGGAACAGCAGGGGGCCCGGGGTGATGTTGTACAGCGACAGCGCGCCGATCATCACCGCCGTGGTGCCCGAACCCGGTACGCCCAAGGTGAGCATCGGCACCAGCGCGCCACAGGCGGTTGCGCCGATAGCGGTTTCAGGAGCGGCCAGACCGCGCATGTCACCTTGTCCGAATTTTCCGCTCGCGCCTGCGATACGTTTCTCGGTCATGTAGGTCACGGCGCTGGCCAGGGTGGCACCGGCTCCCGGCAAAACGCCCATGATGAAGCCCATCAGGCCGCAGCGGATGTTGACCGCGAACACCGACGCCGCTTCCTTGAAGTTGAACATCATGCGCCCGGTGGCTTTTACCGCTTCCTGGCCGCGATGGGTTTTCTCCAGCAAGAGCAGGATTTCGCTGATCGAGAACAGGCCCAGCACCAGCACGACGAACTGAATGCCGTCCGCCAGGTGGATGTTGTCGCCGGTAAAACGGTACACACCGCTGTTGGCGTCGATGCCGATGCTCGACAGGAACAGACCGATCAGCGCCGCGACAAAGGTCTTCAGCGGTCGATCACCGGCCATGCCGCCGAGGCAGACGATGGCGAAAACCATCAGCACGAAATATTCCGCGGGCCCAAAGGCAATCGCCCACTTGGCCAGCAGCGGGGCGAACATCACCATGCCGCAGGTGGCGATGAACGCGCCGATGAACGAACTCCATGCCGACAGCGACAAGGCCACGCCCGCCATGCCTTGACGGGCCATCGGGTAACCGTCCAGCGCGGTCATGACGGTGGATGCTTCGCCAGGAATGTTGAGCAGGATCGAGCTGATACGCCCGCCGTACTCGCAGCCCAGGTACACCGCTGCCAAGAGGATCAGAGCTGACTCAGGTGGCAGGCCGAGGGCAAAGGCGATGGGAATCAACAGCGCCACGCCATTGATCGGGCCCAAGCCGGGCAGCAGGCCGACGATGGTGCCGATCAAGGTGCCGGAAAGGGCAGTGACCAGGTTGTACGGGGTGAGTGCGACGCCAAAGCCTTGGCCTAAGTAACCGAGAGTGTCCATATCAGTTCTCCAGAACGTCGAGCAGGCCGAGGGGCAGAGGCACATCCATCACTTTGTCGAAGAGCACGTACAGCAGGATGCTCATCAGCGTGGTGATGACGATGCTCGGCAGCCAGCGACCGCCATACAGGCGGGCCATGGGGATGCCGATCAGGATGCTGCTGAGCACGAAGCCCAACGGCTCGAACAGACCGGCGAACACCAGCAACAGCGCGGTGCAGATAGCGATCTTGATCAGCGTCGGGCGATCCAGCGGCGGCTCGTCTTCGGAGTGTTTGATCGGGGTCGGGCGAAACAGCATGTACAACAGCGAAAGGCCCATCAGCCCCAGCATCAGCAGCGGAAACGCGCGCGGGCCGACGGGTTCGTAGGAAAACGGCGCCTGATAAGGCCATGCCATCAGCGCAAGGCCGATACAGGCCAACAGCAGCACCAAGGCGAAAAGTCGTTGCAAGACCATGGGAAGCTCCTGGGCAGCGCCTGTTTCAGAGGCGCTACACCTAGTCGATCAATCGAGAACCGGTTGAGAGGGTTCAATCACTGAATCAGGCCGAATTCCTTGGCCAGCATCTTGTAGTCGGCGACCTGCTTCTTCACGTAGGTGTCCAGCTCCGGGCCGGTCATGGCGAAGGGGAACAGCTCGCGTTGATCACGCAGCTTGGCGAAGTCTTCGGAGGCCAGCAGTTTGTCGAACGAGGCTTTCCACCAGTTGTATTCCTCGTCGGTCACTTTTGGCCCCAGGTAGAAGCCGCGTACCACCGGCCAGACGATGTCGTAGCCTTGCTCCTTGGCGGTGGGGATGTTCTTCATTTCCGGCTCGTCCAGGCGCTGCTCGGAGAACACGGCCAGCAGGCGCATGTCGCCGCTGAGGATGTGCGGCATGGAGTCGGAGATGTCGGTGGAGCCGACCTGAATGTGGCCGCCGAGCAAGGCCGTGGCGATTTCGCCGCCGCCTTCCAGGGCTACGTAGCGCAGGTCACGTGGGTTGATGCCGGCGGCCTTGGCGATCAGCGCGGTCTGCATCCAGTCCTGGCTGCCGACGGTGCCGCCGGAGCCGATCACCACTTTGCTCGGGTCGGCTTTCAGGGCTTTGACCAAATCGTCGAGGTTCTTGTAAGGCGAGTCGGACTTCACTGCGATGGCGCCATAGCTGGTGCCAACGGCTGCGAGCCAGCGCACGGCGTTTTCGTCGAAGCGCCCGAATTTGCCCTGCGCCAGGTTCAGCAGCGAGCCGCTGGACCACGCCACCAGCGTGCCCGCGTCGGCCGGGCGCTGAGCCACGACCGCGTTGTACGCCACCGCGCCTACGCCGCCAGGCATGTAGGTCACGCGCATCGGTTTGGTCAGAATCTTCTCGTTGACCAGCGCGCTCTGTGCCAGTTTGCAGGTCAGGTCGAAACCGCCGCCCGGCGAGGCCGGCGCGATGCATTCGGGACGATTGGGCTCGGCAGCCCACAGTTGGGTGGTGACCAGCAGGCAGCTGGCGGCGACGCTGATTTGGCGCAACGATAGGTTCATGGTCAGTCTCCGACGGAGTTGTTGTTTTTGGGTGCGTTCGGTTATCGATCAGGCAGTTGTTCGGCAGCGTGAAAAGCCTGCAGAGATCAAAAACGGGGACGTGACGATGCACTGCGCTGCAACGCGGCGAAGTGTACTCAAAACACAATGGGATTCAGACGGCCCTGTGGCCGGGGATTGCAGTGATGGCATCACCGATGACTCCGATATTGTTTTTATTGTTGATAACGCATCGAGGCGTTTTTCGTCACGACCCTGAGCGTCACGAAGGCACACGGGCCGCAATCGTAACGAGTCGTGACCGGATCCTAATCAGCGAAGCTTTCATCAACCTTTCAACTACCTTTCATGAAGCTGGCGTTGGCAGGCCTTTGCGGGTGATCGGTCGTTTTTGAAGTGTTTCGGCGCTTCACAGACGGCGTCGCGCCTGTAAACTCCGCCCCCACCAAACGCCGCCTCACCCTACGTCTCAATCAGGAGAAACCGATGCGTGTTCTGCTCGTCGAAGACCACCTGCAACTGGCTGAAAGCGTCGCGCTGGCGCTCAAGCACAGCGGCCTGACCGTGGACGTTCTTCACGACGGTGTGGCGGCCGATCTGGCCCTGAGCAGCGAGGAGTACGCCGTGGCGATCCTCGATGTCGGCCTGCCGCGCATGGACGGTTTCGAGGTGCTGGCCAAACTGCGTGCGCGGGGCAAGAACACCCCGGTGCTGATGCTTACGGCCCGCAGCGACGTGAAGGATCGGGTGCACGGGCTCAATCTGGGCGCTGACGATTACCTGGCCAAGCCGTTCGAGTTGTCCGAGCTGGAGGCGCGGGTCAAGGCGCTGCTGCGCCGCAGCGTGCTCGGCGGCGAGCGTCAGCAGCGGTGCGGGGTGCTGGTCTACGATCTGGATACGCGCCGCTTCACGCTGGGTGCCGAGGCGATGACCCTCACTTCGCGAGAACAATCGGTGCTCGAAGCGCTGATCGCCCGCCCCGGCCGTGTCATGAGCAAGGAGCAACTGGCCTCGCAAGTGTTCGGTCTGGACGAGGAGGCCAGCGCCGACGCCATCGAGATCTACGTGCATCGCCTGCGCAAGAAACTTGACGGCCACCCGGTCGCCATTGTTACCTTCCGTGGCCTGGGTTATCTGCTGGAAAGCCGCGATGCTTAACCCGTTCCCCTCAGCGGAAAACAGCCTGCGCTGGCGCCTGCTATGGAACCTGGGGTTGCTGCTGGTGGTGCTGATGATCGCCAGCGGCATGAGCGCTTACTGGAACGGCCGCGAAGCCGCTGACACGGCGTATGACCGCACCTTGCTGGCTTCGGCGCGGACCATCGCGGCGGGCTTGTCCGAGCGCGATGGCACCCTGAGCGCCGATGTGCCTTACGTGGCCCTCGACACATTCGCTTACGACAGCGCCGGGCGCATTTACTACCAAGTCAACGACATCAACCAGAAGCTCATCTCCGGTTACGAAAACCTGCCTGCGCCGCCCCCCGGCACCCCGCGCACCGACGATTACCCGGCCTTGGCCAAATTCTACAGCGCGCGTTATCAGGGGCAGGACGTACGCGTGGTCAGCCTGCTCAAGGCCGTCAGCGAGCCGAACATGAACGGCATGGCGGAAATTCGTGTGGCCGAAACCGAAGAGCAACGGGTGAGCATGGCGCGGGGCTTGATGGCCGACACCTTGCTGCGGCTGGGCATGCTCGGCAGCGGTGCGCTGTTGCTGGTGTGGTTCACGGTCAGCGCGGCGTTGCGTCCGCTGGATCGCTTGCGTACGGCCGTGGAAGAGCGCCAGCCCGACGACCTGCGCTCGCTGCCTCTGGTGCAAGTGCAGCACGAATTACGCCCGCTGGTGAGTTCGCTCAACCACTTCACCGAGCGGCTGCGCATGCAGTTCGAACGTCAGGCGCAGTTCATCGCCGATGCTGCCCATGAGTTGCGCACGCCATTGGCTGCGCTCAAGGCGCGGGTCGAATTGGGCCTGCGCGATCAGGACCCTGCTGCCTGGCGCAATACACTGGAAAGCGCGGCAGTGGGCACCGACAAACTGACCCATCTGGCCAATCAACTGCTCTCGCTGGCCCGCATCGAAAACGGCGCCAGAGCCATTGCCGAGGGGGGCGCGCAGTTGCTCGATCTCAGCCAATTGGCGCGTGAACTGGGCATGGCCATGGCGCCGCTCGCCCATAAGCGAGGCGTTGCGCTGGCGCTGGAGGCCGATGAGCCGGTGTGGATGAAAGGCGAACCGACGTTGCTCAACGAGCTGCTCAGTAACCTCGTCGACAACGCCCTGGCCCACACACCATCTGGCGGCAACGTGGTGCTGCGGGTGCATTTTCCGTGCGTGCTGGAAGTCGAAGACGATGGCCCGGGCATTCCGCTGCATGAACGCGATCGCGTATTCGAACGCTTCTATCGGCGCAATCAGCAGAGTTCGGGATCAGGGTTGGGGTTGGCGATCGTTGGCGAAATCTGCCGTGCGCATCTGGCGCGTATCACGCTGCACGATGGGGTGGAGCAGGGGTTGAAGGTGCGCGTGACGTTCCCGCCGCCCGAGCTCTGAATGCTCTGGCTTCTCGGTACCGGCCTCTGATAGATGCAGCAGGTGGCCTTTCACCCAATACCTGTGAAAGTGAGCTTGCTCACGAAGTGTCAATAACAGGCACCGCACATCCGTGGCTGAAACATCGTCCTCGTGAGCAAGCTCACTCCTACAGATGGGGTACGCCGCAGATAGTGAAATGGCGGTTCAATACAGCAGCGTCATCGCCTCATTCATCTGGCCGATCAGCTCGCCATCGGCCATGTTCAGCCCCAGCTGTTTGACGGCCGGAATGCCCATCACATCCAGATTCGCATAGGGTCTGCCGCTGGCCTCGTGCACATGAACGCTTGCCACCTGCACCAGGTCCACGTAATCAGCCTGGTCGGACACCCGGCTAAAATTTTGGAACTGCCGGGGGACGATCGCCAGCGCTTCGGGGAAATCCCATGAACGCAGCAAGCGTTCGCCGATGATCGGGTGGATGCGTTCGATGACGTGATTGAGACTCACGGCGTCGGCCAGCAGCTCGAAATTGTCTTCGGCGTAGGTGAGGATCGGCAGCACGCCGATCAGGTGGATCAGGCCGGCGAGGGTGGCCTTGTCGGCTTTCAGGTGTCCGCGTCGCAGGCTCAGCAGGCTACTGACCCCGGCCACTTGCAGGCTCAGCTTCCAGATGTCGCGCATCTTGGCTTCGATGACCTCGGATTTGGCGTGAAACATCTGTTCCACCACCAAGCCGATCGCCAGGTTGCAGCTGTAATTCACGCCCAGGCGACGCACGGCGGTCAGCACGTCGCTGACCTCGAAGTTCGGCCGCAGCAGCGGGCTGTTCACCACTTTGATCAGGCGCGCGGACAACGCGGTATCACTGCCGATCACCTTGGACAGGTTGGCGATGCTGATTTCCGAGTCTTCCGCCGCCAGACGGATTTTCATTGCCACTTCAGGAAGCGTCGGCAGAAACAGGGCGTCCTTATCGATCGCCTTGATCAGATCCTTCTGCACCTTGTCAGCCATGCTACTCATATCGGATCTCTGGAAAGTGCATTGCGCTCAACCACCCGCCGCGGAAAGGCCCGGGATGGATAACTGTGGCTCAACGCTGTGTTTCAAGCTTGGCGTCCAACGTGTAAGGCAATTCGCCCAATTGCAGGGCCGGGCCACCGACCGCACCCAGATGAATGTTGCCATTTTCTACGGCATCGGCCTGTAAAACGGCCAGCAGCTCGACGTGCGAGCCGGTGCGCGCGGCGACCACCACATTGCCGACCGAGCTGTTGTGTACCGGGGAAAACAGCTCAACACCCGGCTCTGGCGCGTCAAGGCTTTCGAGCGACAGGCGATACTGCCGACGCTTCAGTTTGCCCAGATACTGCATGCGCGCGACGATTTCCTGCCCGGTGTAACAGCCTTTCTTGAAACTCACGCCACCTACGGCCTGCAGGTTGATCATCTGCGGGATGAATTCTTCGCGCGTCTGTGCAAATACTTGACCGACACCGGCGCGGATCTGCCCCAGCAACCAGTCATTCAGCGAACCCTCGGGCAGTTGCGCGGCCAGACGCGCTTGTACGTCGGTAGCCTGATCGGCGTGGGCCCAGAGTTCGGCCCGGCCAGGGGAGACGCGGATGGCGACCAGATCGTTGGCGCGGGCCACGGCATCGGTGTCCTGAGCCAGATCCAGACCCAAACTCGCCAGCGCGGCATCGGCGTCGTTCAGGCCGAAGCGCACCCAGGCAGCGCTTTCGTCAGTCAGTCTGGATTTGGAGAAAACGGCGTATTTTTTCAGGTCCAGCAATTGCGGCTCGACCAGCTCGCGGGCCATGGCCAGTACGACGCCATCGCCTTCCAGCAGGATGCGAAAGCTCGACTGCATGCGGCCTTTTTGCGTGCAGCGGGCACCGAGCGTGGCTTTCGCTTCGCTCAGGTAATCCATGTTGCAGGTCAATTGGCCTTGAAGAAATTTGCTGGCGTCCACGCCGCGAACGGCAAGCACACCTTCGTGGGAAAGCGGGCAAAAAAAAGCTGAATCGGCCATGAGTCATCGCAGGGGTAGAAGTCTGGGGCACTATCATAGTGCCCAGCTAGGTTATTGGGTATATCTGAGCTCCGATAATAGGTCTGCGTAAAAATCTGCGGCTAACTGCGGGTACGCCCATCGAGGATGCCCCTGTATACTCGCCGGCAAATTCGAGGAGCGTTTCATGGTCGAACAAATTGAACTCAATCGTCTGTTCTGGCACAGCCGACGCGGCATGCTTGAGCTGGACGTGCTGTTGGTGCCGTTTGTCAAAGAAGTCTATTCGTCGCTCAACGAAGTCGACCGCGCGCTCTATGTCCGCCTGCTCACCTGCGAGGATCAGGACATGTTCGGCTGGTTCATGGAGCGCAGCGAATCGGACGATCCCGAGCTGCAGCGCATGGTTCGCATGATTCTGGACCGTGTCCAGCCGAAATGACCGCTTCGAATGCCGTTGGCAGCGCTCCCGCGCCCTGCTGACGGCGTATCTCGGTGCCCAGGTGCTGGCGCTGATTTCGATCTTCCTGCTTGAAATTCCCGTTTGGGCCCAGTCAGTCGGCGCTCTGCTGTGCCTGCTTCATGGGGTGCGCACGCTGCCGCGATCCATTGAGCTCAGTCATCGGCAGGCCTTCAGCGGTTTGCGTCGTGATCCTGGCGGGTGGTCCCTGTGGAATGAGCGCGATGGCTGGCAGGCCGTGCAATTGCGTCGGGACAGCATGGCCCTGCCGCATCTGGTGGTGCTGAGGTTTCGCCTCATGAGCGGACCTCGGATAAACCGCCTCTGGACCCGTAGCGTGTGCATCCCCGCCGACGCGATGGCGGCGGATCTTCACCGGCGCCTGCGCCTGCGCCTGAAATTCAGCCGCCGTAGATGGGCGGCACCAGAATAGTATCAACCGCCTCAGGCAGCATGTCCGGGTAGTCCAGCGTGTAGTGCAGCCCACGGCTTTCCTTGCGCGCCATGGCCGAGGCGATCATCAATTCGGCGACCTGGGCCAGGTTGCGCAGCTCGATCAGGTCGCGACTGACCTTGTAGTTGCTGTAGAACTCGTCGATCTCATCCAGTAGCAGGCGCACCCGGTGTTGCGCACGCTGCAAGCGCTTGTTGGTGCGTACGATGCCGACGTAATCCCACATGAATCGCCGCAGTTCGTCCCAGTTATGCGCGATGATCACGTCTTCGTCCGAGTCGGTCACCTGGCTCGCATCCCAGAAAGGCAGGTCCGCTGGCTGAGCGACATCAGGCAGTTTCGCGATGATGTCTGCCGCTGCCGAGCGCGCGTAGACGAAGCACTCCAGCAGTGAGTTGCTGGCCATGCGGTTGGCGCCGTGCAGCCCGGTAAAGCTGGTTTCGCCGATGGCGTAGAGGCCCGGCACGTCGGTGCGCCCGTGCTGATCGACCACCACGCCGCCACAGGTGTAATGCGCAGCCGGCACGACCGGAATCGGTTGGCGAGTGATGTCGATGCCGAACTCAAGGCAGCGTTCATAAACAGTGGGGAAGTGGCTTTTGACGAATGCTTCCGGCTTGTGACTGATGTCCAGATAAACGCAATCGACGCCCAGACGCTTCATCTCGTGGTCGATGACGCGGGCGACGATGTCGCGCGGGGCCAGCTCCGCACGCTCGTCGAAACGCTGCATGAAGCGCTCACCATTAGGCAGCTTCAAATAAGCGCCTTCGCCACGCAGGGCCTCGGTCACCAGGAAACTTTTGGCCTGCGGGTGATAAAGGCAGGTGGGGTGGAACTGGTTGAATTCCAGATTGCCAACCCGGCAGCCCGAACGCCAGGCCATGGCGATGCCATCACCGCAGGCGCCGTCGGGGTTGCTGGTGTAGAGATACACCTTGGCCGCGCCGCCGGAGGCGAGAATGGTGAAACGGGCGCTGTGGGTGTCGACCTCGCCGGTCGAGCGATCCAGCACGTACGCGCCCAGGCATCGATCGCCAGCCAGGCCCAGGCGGCGCTCGGTGATCAGGTCGACGGCCACGCGCTGTTCCAGCAGTTCGATGTTTAGCCGCGCTTTCGCCTGGGCGAGCAGGGTGCGGAATATCGCTGCGCCTGTTGCGTCGGCGGCATGAATGATGCGCCGATGGCTGTGGCCGCCTTCGCGGGTCAGGTGAAATTCGAACCCGCCGTCCACCACGGCGGACTGATCATCGCGGGTGAAGGGCACGCCCATGTCGATCAGCCATTGAATCGCTTCGCGGCTGTGCTCGACGGTGAAGCGCACGGCCTCTTCATTACATAAGCCGCCCCCGGCATTGAGCGTGTCATCGACGTGGGATTGAACGGTGTCCGCGTTGTCCAGCACGGCGGCCACGCCGCCTTGGGCCCAGAAGGTCGAGCCGTTGGCCAGGTTGCCCTTGCTCAAGACGGCGATGCGCAAATGGTCGGGCAGTGTCAGGGCCAGACTCAGCCCCGCAGCACCACTGCCGATCACCAAAACGTCGTGATGGAAAAGTCGACTCATTTCTTGTTTCCGGCTTCTAAATGGCCACTAGTATGTAAAGGATGAGAACGGCACAATGGCTGGGATTTTATGGCAATTGTGAATCGCAGCGGGGGCGGATTGTGCGCTACTGCGCGGCATCGTGCATACCGTTTGGCGGGCGAATTCAATCTCAAGGATGCACTTGAATTGGATCCTACAACCGCTATAGATGGTGTCTTACGCTCTGAATTGAAATGTGGGAACTTTTCATAAAGCCCTACGTTCAATAGAGGGTTGCCGATAAAGGGACAGCGTCGGCGCTCTGCGAGATGGCTCTTACATCCGCGCAAGCGCTTTCGACGACAAGATTATTCACGCAGCCGACCTGGTTCGAGCTGCGTTTTTCGTGCGGGCTACCGACGCTCGCCGGAAACTTGCTTGAAGGGGGGAGAACTTTTGCGAAAAGCCCGAGTCTATGGTTGCAAGTCTGTGAAGCAGCGTCTGCAACACTCCTTTGAGCTCTATGAGGAGTGTTCATGCTAACCCAGGAAGAGGATCAGCAACTGGTCGAACGCGTACAACGCGGCGACAAGCGAGCCTTTGATCTGCTAGTGGTGAAATATCAGCACAAGATTCTTGGGTTGATCGTGAGATTCGTCCACGACACCCATGAAGCCCAGGATGTCGCGCAAGAGGCTTTTATCAAGGCTTACCGTGCACTTGGGAACTTCCGCGGCGACAGTGCGTTTTATACGTGGCTGTACCGTATCGCCATCAACACGGCGAAAAACTATCTGGTGTCGCGAGGTCGGCGGCCGCCGGACAGCGATGTCAGATCTGAAGACGCGGAGTTCTACGACGGCGATCATGGCCTCAAGGACATCGAGTCACCGGAGCGTGCATTGTTAAGGGATGAGATCGAGGGCACCGTCCATCGGACCATCCAGCTACTGCCAGAAGATTTACGTACAGCTCTAACTTTGCGTGAGTTTGACGGTCTGAGTTATGAGGACATTGCGAGCGTCATGCAGTGTCCGGTTGGTACCGTGCGCTCTCGCATCTTTCGCGCTCGGGAAGCCATTGATAAAGCCCTGCAGCCTTTGTTGCAGGAAACCTGAGACAGCGGCGACAGCCAAATGAGAGGAACCGCCATGAGTCGTGAAGCCCTGCAGGAATCGCTGTCCGCGGTGATGGATAACGAAGCGGACGAATTGGAATTACGTCGAGTGCTCAACGCGATCGACGATGCGGATACACGTGCCACATGGTCGCGTTATCAAATTGCCCGCGCGGCAATGCATAAAGAACTGTTGATGCCTCATCTGGATATCTCGGCAGCCGTTTCCGCCGCGATCGCCGATGAAGTCAGCCCACTCAAGGCCGGTCGCGGTCCTTGGCGTACGCTGGGTCGCCTGGCTGTCGCTGCTTCCGTCACCGTGGCTGTTCTGGCAGGCGTGCGCCTGTACAACCAGGACGAAATCGCTGGTGCCCAACTGGCGCAGCAATCGGCACAGCCTGCCAACATCGCAATGCCACAGGTAAAAGGCCCAGCGGTACTGGCCGGCTACACCGAAAGCGAGCAAGCGCCGGGCCCTATGGCCAGTGGTGTACTGCAGAACCAGGCTGGCTGGCACGATCAGCGTCTGCCAGGTTACCTGCGTCAACATGCTCAGCAAGCTGCTTTGAAAGGTACTGAAAGCGCACTGCCGTACGCACGCGCCGCCAGCCTGGAAAACCGTTAAGGAGGATCATGCGCGCCATCCCTCTAGTGCCGCTTCTGCTTGGTGGATGGCTGGTCCTTCCAGTTCATGCCGATGATGCGCAAGACCAGCTCAAGCGTCTTGCGCAGGCAGAACAGAAGCAAAGCTTCCAGGGCACTTTCGTCTACGAACGCAATGGAAGTTTTTCTACTCATCGGATCTGGCATCGCGTCGACGGCGGCAAGGTTCGTGAACATCTTCTACAGCTTGATGGATCCGCTCAGGAAGTACTGCGCGTTAATGGGGTGACCAAATGCGTCAGCGGTACTCTTGAGGCGGGCGTGTCGAATATCCCCGATTCTCCGGCTCATGCGTTTGACGCGGCGAAGTTGTCCGCGTGGTACGACATGAAGGTAGGGGGTAATTCTCGTGTAGCGGGGCGTCCTGCAACGGTGGTAACACTGACGCCGCGCGACCAGCACCGCTATGGCATCGAGTTACACCTGGACAGCGAAACCGGTCTGCCGCTCAAGTCGCTGCTGCTCAGCGACAAGGGTCAGCTGCTGGAGCGTTTCCAATTCACCGCGTTCGATACCGCCGAGCCACCAAGCGATCAGGCACTGCAACCCAGCGCTGATTGCAAGCCCGTGGAAGTGGCCAAGGTCAAGGCCGATGCGCAGCAAAAGCATCAGGTTGCCTGGCGTTCGGACTGGCTACCGCCGGGCTTCGAGTTGAGCAGCGCGGCCGCGCGCAAAGACCCGGATTCCACGTCGCTGGTCACCAGCCTGATGTACGACGATGGCCTGGCGCGTTTCTCGGTGTTCATCGAGCCTGTCAGTGGCGCTGCGGTGACTGATATTCGCACGCAACTGGGCCCGACTGTCGCGGTGTCACGCCGTTTGACCACGCCCAAAGGCGATGCGATGGTCACCGTGGTGGGTGAAATTCCGATCGGTACGGCCGAACGCATTGCGCTGTCTATGCGCAATGACGCCGCGCCTGCGGCGACGACCAAGAAGTAACCTGACTATTCCTATGAATGCCCACTATGAAAAAGGTTTCATATTGGGCGTTTCAAGCCGCTAGCCTTGTGATTGCTGGCTTTGGAAGAGACGCTGAAATGTTTGGTGAGCTTTGCAGGTTGCAAACACTTCCTTTTTTTTCTATAGGTCACAGCTTCGCGGCTCTGGCCTTTGTCGTTTCAGCTTCCAGAAAGCTAAATGAGAGTAAAACTGGCCAAGAGCCGCGCAGTGCGTCTTTTGCTGTGTAGATGCTCCTCGAACCTGTGGGTTCGTACCGCTTAACCATGCTCGTTGTGAACGGGAGCCGTATGTCGATACCACGCTTGAAAACTTATCTGTCCTGGATGGCCGCCGTGCTGATGCTCGGTCAGGTCCTCACTGCGCAGGCCGAGGCCCTGCCGGACTTCACGACACTCGTTGAACAGGCCTCGCCTGCGGTCGTGAATATCAGTACCCGGCAGAAACTGCCGGATCGTTCGGTGGCGCAAGGGCAGATGCCGGACCTCGAAGGTCTGCCACCGATGCTGCGCGAATTCCTCGAACGCAGCATGCCGCCAGGGTCGCGTGCTCCCGGCGCGGGCAAAGGCGATCGCCAGCGTGAAGCGCAATCCCTGGGTTCGGGCTTCATCATCTCTGCTGACGGCTTCATCCTCACCAACAACCACGTGATCGACGGTGCCGACGAGATCCTCGTGCGCCTGTCCGATCGCAGCGAAATGAAAGCCAAGCTGATCGGCACCGACCCACGCACCGACGTGGCGGTTCTGAAGATCGACGGCAAGGATCTGCCGACCGTCAAACTGGGCAACTCCGACAAACTGAAAGTCGGTGAGTGGGTATTGGCCATTGGTTCGCCATTTGGCTTCGATCACTCGGTTACCAAGGGTATCGTCAGCGCCAAGGGCCGCAGCCTGCCGAACGACACCTATGTGCCGTTCATCCAGACCGACGTCGCGATCAACCCGGGTAATTCCGGTGGCCCGCTGTTCAACATGGCTGGCGAAGTCGTGGGTATCAACTCGCAGATCTTCACCCGCTCCGGCGGCTTCATGGGCCTGTCGTTCGCCATCCCGATCGATGTCGCCATGGACGTTGCCAATCAGCTCAAGGCCAACGGCAAGGTCAACCGTGGCTGGCTGGGCGTCGTGATCCAGGAAGTGAACAAGGACCTGGCCGAGTCGTTCGGTCTGGACAAGCCAGCCGGTGCGCTGGTGGCTCAAGTGCTCGAAGACGGTCCGGCAGCCAAGGGCGGACTGCAGGTTGGCGACGTGATCCTGAGCGCCAATGGCACGCCCATCGTCATGTCCGCTGACTTGCCGCACCTGATCGGCAACCTGAAAGACGGCAGCAAGGCCGAACTTGAAGTGATCCGCGACGGCAAGCGTCAGAAATTGACCGTGACCGTGGGCGCGCTGCCTGCCGAAGGCGAGGAAATGGGCGCAGCCGACGCCGGTGTCGAGCGCAACAGCAATCGTCTGGGCGTTTCAGTGACTGACCTCACCGCCGAGCAGATGAAGTCGCTGGACCTCAAGGGCGGCGTGGTCATCAAGGACGTGCAGGACGGTCCTGCCTCGCTGATCGGCCTGCAGACCGGTGATGTCATCACTCACTTGAACAACCAGGCCATTACGTCGGCCAAGCAGTTCACCGAAGTTGCCAAGGGCCTGCCGAAGAATCGTTCGGTATCCATGCGGGTGCTGCGTCAGGGGCGCGCGACGTTCATCACCTTCAAACTGGCGGAATAATCAGCCAGACAGGGTAAAGGAGCGGTCACACCGCTCCTTTTTTGTATCTGGCTGACTGTCGGCTGCCGGGCCTTGCGTGTGAGCGTGACGCCCCAGCCTTCCTTCAGGTACAATTCCCGGCTATTTTTCGGCGGGCAGCCTGCCTGCAACCTTTTTCGAGTGTTGATCCGTGAGTGATTTGAGTCATATCCGCAATTTCTCCATCATCGCCCACATTGACCATGGCAAGTCGACGCTGGCTGACCGTTTCATTCAGATGTGCGGTGGTCTGAGCGAGCGTGAAATGGAAGCCCAGGTGCTTGATTCCATGGACCTGGAGCGCGAGCGCGGGATCACGATCAAGGCCCACAGCGTCACCCTTTATTACAAGGCGCAGGACGGCATTACCTACCAGCTGAACTTCATCGATACTCCGGGCCACGTGGACTTCACCTATGAAGTCAGCCGCTCGCTGGCCGCCTGTGAGGGCGCGCTGCTGGTGGTCGATGCCGGTCAGGGCGTGGAAGCGCAGTCCGTCGCCAACTGCTACACCGCCATCGAACAGGGCCTGGAAGTCATGCCGGTCCTGAACAAGATGGACCTGCCCCAGGCCGATCCGGACCGCGTCAAGGACGAGATCGAGAAAGTCATCGGTATCGACGCCACCGACGCCGTGGCGTGCAGCGCCAAGAGCGGCATGGGCGTCGACGAAGTGCTGGAGCGTCTGGTCAAGACCATTCCCGCGCCGACCGGCGACATCGAAGCGCCTCTGCAGGCGCTGATCATCGACTCCTGGTTCGACAACTACCTGGGCGTTGTCTCCCTGGTGCGCGTGCGTCACGGCCGCGTGAAGAAGGGCGACAAGATCCTCGTCAAGTCCACCGGCAAGATCCACCTGGTAGACAGCGTCGGCGTGTTCAACCCCAAGCACACCGCAACGGTTGACCTGAAGGCGGGCGAAGTAGGCTTCATCATCGCCGGCATCAAGGACATTCACGGTGCGCCGGTGGGCGACACCCTGACCCTGAGCTCGACCCCTGACGTCGAAGTGCTTCCCGGCTTCAAACGCATTCAGCCGCAGGTTTACGCCGGCCTGTTCCCGGTCAGCTCTGACGACTTCGAAGATTTCCGCGAAGCCCTGCAGAAGCTGACCCTGAACGACTCGTCGCTGCAATACACCCCGGAAAGCTCTGACGCGCTGGGCTTCGGCTTCCGCTGCGGTTTCCTGGGCATGCTGCACATGGAGATCATCCAGGAGCGCCTCGAGCGCGAGTACGATCTGGACCTGATCACCACTGCGCCCACCGTAATCTTCGAACTGTTGCTCAAGACCGGTGAAACCATTTACGTCGACAACCCGTCGAAGCTGCCGGACCTCTCCAGCATCGAAGACATGCGCGAGCCGATCGTGCGGGCGAACATCCTTGTGCCTCAAGAGCACCTGGGCAACGTCATTACGCTGTGCATCGAGAAGCGTGGTATCCAGCACGACATGCTGTTCCTCGGCAGCCAGGTCCAGGTGACCTACGACTTGCCGATGAACGAAGTGGTTCTGGACTTCTTCGACCGTCTGAAGTCCACCAGTCGCGGATACGCTTCGCTGGACTATCATTTCGATCGTTACCAGTCGGCCAATCTGGTGAAGCTGGATGTACTGATCAACGGCGACAAGGTCGACGCTCTGGCGTTGATCGTGCACCGTGACAACGCGGCTTACAAAGGCCGGGCGTTGACTGAAAAGATGAAAGAACTGATTCCTCGTCAGATGTTCGACGTGGCAATCCAGGCTGCTATCGGTGGCCAGATTATCGCGCGCACAACCGTCAAGGCCCTCAGAAAGAACGTACTGGCCAAGTGTTACGGTGGTGACGTCAGCCGTAAGCGCAAGCTGCTTGAAAAGCAGAAGGCCGGTAAAAAACGCATGAAGCAGGTCGGCAACGTGGAAATTCCACAAGAAGCCTTCCTTGCGGTGCTCAGGTTGGAATAGTCAGGCCCTATGTCACTAAATTTCCCGCTGTTGTTGGTCATTGCCGTATTCGTATGCGGTTTGCTGGCCTTGTTCGATCTGATCATACTGGCGCCGCGTCGGCGGACCGCGATAGCGAATTATCAGGGCAGCGTGAGCCAGCCGGATGTCGCTGTCGTCGAGCAACTGAACAAGGAGCCGCTGCTCGTCGAGTACGGCAAGTCGTTCTTTCCAGTGCTGTTCATCGTGCTGGTGCTGCGCTCGTTTCTGGTCGAGCCGTTCCAGATCCCGTCGGGCTCGATGAAACCGACCTTGGACGTCGGCGATTTCATCCTGGTCAACAAGTTCTCCTACGGCATTCGTCTGCCGGTGATCGACCTCAAGGTCATCCCGGTCAGCGATCCGCAGCGGGGCGATGTGATGGTGTTCCGCTACCCAAGCGATCCGAACGTCAACTACATCAAGCGTGTCGTGGGGCTGCCGGGCGATACCGTCCGCTACACCAACGACAAGCAGCTGTTCGTCAATGGGCAGCTGGTGGCCAAGCAGTTGATCGGTTCGGAGCCTGGCACGTTGGGCAGCGCCGAGCTGTACAACGAGAAGCTGGGTGAGGTCGAGCACCAGATTCGCCAGGAAATGAGCCGCTATCGCGCGCCGCCTGATCATGAGTGGACGGTCCCGGCCGGTCATTACTTCATGATGGGCGACAATCGCGACAACTCCAACGACAGCCGCTACTGGGATGACCCCAATATTCCCAAGGACGAGCTGGGCATGGTCCCCGACAGAAACATCGTCGGCAAGGCCTTCGCCGTGTGGATGAGCTGGCCTGAGCCGAAGCTGAGCCACTTGCCGAACTTCTCGCGAGTCGGCCTGATCAAGTAACACTCATGCGGCGCTGTCTGACACAGCGCCGTATGTCATTTCGGCGGGCTATGCTGCAAGGCTTACCTTGCATGCAACAGGGAAAGACTATTCTTGAGGTCACACATGACATCTGCCGGTTCGCAAAAAGGCTTGTCGCTCATTGGATGGCTGGTTCTGCTGGCAGTCCTTGCGTTTGCCGCGAGTACCGCCGCCAAACTGGTGCCGCATTACCTCGATTACATGTCGATGAAGAAAATCATCGAAGCCGCCGGTACCGACAAGGCCGCAGAGATCAACGACAGCGGTGATCTTTATGACTACGTCTCCAAAGGCATGCAGGTCAATAACATTCGGGATTTGGATTTGAACAAGGCGTTAAGCGTGACGACGGAGAACAACAGGCTCCTCGCCCATTTGAAATACGAGAAACGTGAGCCACTGATCCAGAACATCGATCTGGTGGTCAAGTTTGACCACGAATTCAGCGTGGGTAAGCCGTGAGCGTGTCATTGAGTCGTCTGGAGCGTCAGCTCGGTTATACCTTCAAGGACCAGGACTTGATGGTCCTGGCCCTGACCCACCGCAGTTTTGCCGGCCGTAACAACGAGCGGCTGGAATTCCTCGGTGATGCCATCCTCAACTTTGTGGCCGGCGAGGCGCTGTTCGAGCGTTTCCCTCAGGCCCGCGAAGGCCAGCTGTCGCGCCTGCGTGCGCGCCTGGTGAAGGGCGAAACGCTGGCCCTGCTGGCGCGGGGTTTCGATTTGGGCGAATACCTGCGTCTGGGTTCCGGTGAATTGAAAAGCGGAGGTTTCCGCCGTGAATCGATTCTGGCCGATGCCCTGGAAGCGTTGATCGGTGCGATCTACCTGGATTCAGGCATGGAAATGGCGCGCGAACGCGTGTTGTCTTGGCTGGCCAGCGAGTTCGACAGCCTGACGCTGGTCGACACCAACAAGGACCCCAAAACCCGACTGCAGGAATTTCTGCAGTCCCGCGCCTGTGAATTGCCGCGCTATGAAGTGGTGGACATTCAGGGCGAGCCGCATTGCCGAACCTTTTTCGTCGAATGCGAAGTCACCTTATTGAACGAAAAAAGCCGGGGCCAAGGTGTCAGCCGTCGCATTGCCGAACAGGTAGCCGCGGCCGCAGCCCTTATCGCCCTGGGTGTGGAGAATGGCAATGACTGATTCAACTGCAACACGCTGTGGCTATGTCGCCATCGTTGGCCGGCCAAACGTGGGCAAGTCGACGCTGCTGAACCACATCCTCGGCCAGAAGCTGGCGATCACCTCGCGCAAGCCGCAGACCACGCGCCACAACATGCTGGGCATCAAGACCGAAGGCGCCGTGCAGGCGATCTACGTGGATACCCCAGGCATGCACAAAGGCAGCGACAAGGCGCTGAACCGCTATATGAACAAGACCGCTTCGGCGGCGTTGAAAGACGTCGACGTGGTGATCTTTGTGGTGGACCGCACCAAGTGGACCGACGAAGACCAGATGGTGCTCGAGCGCGTGCAGTACGTGACCGGCCCGCTGATCGTGGCGCTGAACAAGACCGACCGTATCGAGGACAAGGCCGAGCTGATGCCGCACCTGTCCTGGCTGCAGGAGCAACTGCCCAACGCACAGATCATTCCGATTTCGGCTCAGCAGGGGCATAACCTGGAAGCGCTGGAAAAAGTCATTGCTGACGAATTGCCAGAAAATGACCACTTTTTCCCGGAAGATCAGATCACTGATCGCAGCAGCCGCTTCCTCGCCGCCGAGCTTGTCCGCGAGAAGATCATGCGTCAGTTGGGTGCGGAGTTGCCCTACCAGATCACCGTCGAGATCGAAGAGTTCAAGCAGCAGGGCAAGACCCTGCACATTCACGCGTTGATCCTCGTCGAGCGTGATGGACAGAAGAAAATCATCATTGGCGACAAGGGCGAGCGCATCAAGCGCATCGGCTCTGACGCCCGTCGCGACATGGAAGTGCTGTTCGACTCCAAGGTCATGCTCAACCTGTGGGTGAAAGTCAAAGGCGGCTGGTCCGACGACGAGCGTGCGTTGCGTTCGCTGGGTTACGGCGACCTGTAGGCGATCGGCTGTTTATAGCCTTTCCTGACGTTGACGCTGAACACTGTGGGAGCGG
Organism: Pseudomonas sp. GW821-FHT02A11; assembly: GCF_059421985.1. Lineage (NCBI taxonomy): Bacteria > Pseudomonadati > Pseudomonadota > Gammaproteobacteria > Pseudomonadales > Pseudomonadaceae > Pseudomonas > Pseudomonas sp. GW821-FHT02A11. The sequence goes on along the minus strand of NZ_JBWKWB010000001.1, from coordinate 360,834 downwards.
ATTCATTCGCGAGGCGCCGGTACATCCGATAGAGATCTGTAGGGTGTACGGGCTATTTGCGAATGAATTCGCTCCTACAGTCGTTTGCGGTGGCTGTCAATACGATTGAATCCAGTGAGATCGGAATGTCGCAAACCCCTCCCGCCAGCCAACTCGCCTATGTGCTGCACAGTCGGCCGTATCGCGAAAACAGTGCGCTGGTCGACTTCATCACGCCTCAAGGCCGCTTGCGCGCCGTGCTGCGCAGTGCCCGTGGTAAGGCGGGTTCGCTGGCGCGGCCGTTCGTGCCGCTGGATGTCGAGTTTCGCGGACGTAGCGAGTTGAAGAACGTGGGGCGTATGGAGAGCGCGGGTATCGCGGCCTGGCTGGAAGGCGAGGCGCTGTTCAGTGGCCTGTATCTCAATGAACTGCTGATTCGCCTGCTGCCCGCCGAAGACCCGCATCCCGGCGTGTTCGAGCATTACGCCGCGACCCTGGTCGCCCTCGCGCAAGGCCGCGCTCTGGAACCGCTGTTGCGCTCTTTCGAGTGGCGCCTGCTGGACGACCTGGGTTACGGTTTTGCCCTCGACGCCGACATCAACGGCGATCCGCTGGACACCGATGGCATGTATCGCCTGCAGGTAGACGCCGGGCTTGAGCGGGTGTATCTGTTGCAGCCCGGCCTGTTTCAGGGCGCCGAACTGCTGGCGATGTCCGAAGCCGACTGGAGCGCGCCGGGCGCGCTGTCGGCAGCCAAGCGGCTGATGCGTCAGGCGCTGGCGGTACACCTAGGTGGCCGCCCGCTGGTGAGCCGGGAACTGTTTCGAAAGCCCTAATGACAAGATCATTTTCAGCCGTTGGCAGGCCTGATTGCCTGTCCACATCACGTTTTCAGGAGACCTAAAGTGACCCACAGCACCCGCATTCTGCTCGGCGTGAACATCGACCACGTAGCCACCCTGCGTCAGGCCCGTGGCACCCGCTATCCCGACCCGGTCAAGGCGGCGCTGGACGCTGAAGAGGCGGGCGCCGATGGCATCACCGTGCACCTGCGTGAAGACCGTCGTCACATTCAGGAGCGCGACGTGCTGCTGCTCAAGGACGTGCTGCAGACCCGCATGAACTTCGAAATGGGCGTCACCGAAGAGATGATGGCGTTTGCTGAGCGTATTCGTCCGGCGCACATCTGCCTGGTCCCGGAAACCCGTCAGGAACTGACCACCGAAGGTGGCTTGGACGTCGCCGGGCAAGAGGCACGGATCAAAGCAGCGGTGGAGCGCCTGTCTGCGATTGGCAGCGAAGTGTCGCTGTTCATCGATGCCGACGAGCGTCAGATCGAAGCCTCGGCGCGTGTGGGGGCGCCTGCGATCGAGCTGCACACTGGTCGTTACGCCGATGCGCACACGCCGACGGAAGTGGCGCAAGAGCTGCAGCGGATCGTCGACGGCGTCGCCTTTGGCATTCAACAGGGCCTGATCGTCAACGCAGGTCACGGCCTGCATTACCACAACGTGGAAGCCGTGGCGGCGATCAAGGGCATCAACGAGCTGAACATCGGCCACGCGCTGGTGGCCCATGCACTGTTTGTCGGTTTCAAGTCAGCAGTGTCGGAGATGAAGGCGTTGATTCTAGCGGCTGCGGCCAAGGCCTGATTCGCTCACAAATTGCGCTAGGACACTGCGGACCTGTGGGAGCGAATTCATTCGCGAGAGGTCCCTACATCCGATGAATCTCTGATGGATGTACCAAAGTCTCGCGAATGAATTCGATCCCACAGGATTATTGGGTGTTGTAGAAACGGCGGTGTCTCAGGCTTTTCGACCCACAATCACCGCCCGACGCGGCGCCGGCAGACCTTCCACGGTCTTGCTATGATCATTCGGATCGAGGAAGTCGCTCAGCGACTGATACTTCATCCATTGCGTGCTGCGCTGCTCCTGGACCGTAGTGGTGCTGACGTCCACACAGCGCACATCGACGAACCCCGCACGACGCAGCCACAGTTCCAGCGCAGGCACTGACGGCAGGAACCAGACGTTGCGCATCTGCGAGTAGCGATCTTCAGGCACCAGCACCTGATTCACGTCGCCCTCGACCACCATGGTCTCCAGCACCAACTCGCCACCCTTGACCAGACAATCCTTGAGCGCCAGCAAGTGATCGATTGGCGACTTGCGGTGATACAGCACACCCATGGAAAACACCGTGTCGAAGCCTTCCAGCCGCGCAGGCAGGTCCTCCAGCGCGAAGGGCAGGTGCCAGGCTGGAAGATCAGGCAGATAACGCCGCATCGCCTGGAACTGGCAGAAGAACAGCCAGTTGGGGTCCACGCCGATCACGCTGTCGGCACCCGCGCCGAGCATGCGCCACTGGTAGTAGCCGTTGCCGCAGCCGACATCGAGCACGCGCTTGCCGACCAGATCCAGATGGGGCGAGACGCGCGACCATTTCCAGTCCGAGCGCCATTCAGTGTCGACGTGCACGCCGAACACATCGAACGGCCCTTTGCGCCATGGCGACAGGCCCATCAGCGCGGCGCGGGTCTGCTCGCGGGTTGCGTCGTCGCAGTCGACGTCCAGAGCAAAACGGTCCTTGAGCTCGACGCGGCTGGGGGTGAGATCGGGCAGCGCATTCAGCGCGCCCTGCCAGCGTTCGAGGTCGCCGTGGCCCTTGTCCATTTTCGCGTCGAGTTGCGCCTGCAGGCCCTGGGCCCAGGCAGAAAGAGGGGTGCCCGCCAGGCGGCGGACCAGAGGAGCGAGATCAATCATGGCAGGGCAATCAAGGAGGCGAAATTAAGGCACTGGAACCAGGGCACGACTTTGCTGAAACCGGCAGCCAGCAGGCGTTCGCGGTGCTGTTCGAGGCTGTCGGGTTTCATCACATTTTCGATGGCGCTGCGTTTCTGGGCGATTTCCAGCTCGCTGTAGCCATTGGCGCGTTTGAAGGCCACGTGCAGGTCGGTGAGCAGGGCGTGTTCTTCGTTGTCGTCGAAACGCAGCTTCTCGGACAGAATCAGCGCGCCGCCGGGCAGCAGCGATTGGCGAATCCGGCTCAGCAGCTCAAGACGCTGCTCGGGGGCAATGAATTGCAGAGTGAAGTTCAGGGCCACGACCGAGGCAGGCTGGAATTCGAGCGCGAGGATGTCGCCCTCGACGACTTCCACCGCCAGCAACTCCTGAAACATCGAATCCTGGGCATTGAGGTATTCGCGGCAACGCTCGACCATCGCGGCGGAGTTGTCGATGGCGATCACCCGACAATCGTCGGTGCGCACATGACGGCGCAGTGCCTGAGTGACCGCGCCCAGCGAACTGCCCAGGTCGTAGAGCACGCTGTGGGGCTGGGCGAACTGCGCCGCCAGCACGCCAAGGTTCTCGACAATGGTCGGATAACCCGGCACCGAGCGCTTGATCATGTCCGGGAACACCCGCACCACGTCCTCGTTGAAGGCGAAGTCGGGCACCTGGGCCAGCGGCTGGGCAAAAATGCGGTCGGGTTCTTGGCTCACGGCGATTCCGAAGGATGAGGCGAAAAGTGCGGCATTTTAGCCAAATGTGCCGCGATGCCGAAACCTCATCTGATCATCGGGTAGCGACGCTCACTTCACGGTGATCGCGCAATCGAACGTGCGCTCGGGCCGTACTTCCGGTGCCCAAGGTTGTTGATAGACCATCATCAGGTGGCCGCTGCCTGCGTTGGCGGCCTTGTAACGCCACACCGACTGGCCAGAGGTGCCGACCATGCCAACGTCTTCCGGAGTATTGAACACTTCCGGGCCCAAGGCGGTGAGGATGGACGGCGCGGGGTTTTGCATCAGCCAGCGATGGCCGGTGGTGGGGTTGCTGGGAAGCATGAGCATCAGGGTCTGGCCGGTCTTGAGGTTGATCGGGCAGTCGTTCTGATCTTCCAGGGAGACGATCTGTTTCGGTTGCTGGGCGCAGGCGGCCAGCAGGGCCAGGCTGAATGGGATAAGTAAGCGGGCGGCAGTCATGAGGGCTCCGGTCATAGGGAACATGGGGCTGAGCATAACCGAAGACTGGAAGGATGCTAATGAGAGGGGTGGGATGTCCGTGATCTCGTCGGCGATCCGCGTCCTGTGGGAGCGAATTTATTCGCGAGAGGCCCGAGCAGACGATACACGTGCATCGCCTGAAAGATCGGATCGCGAATGAATTGGCTCCCACAGGTTTCGCGTCAAACCTTCGGGAACGGGCGCGTGGCTTTAGAACAACACCTTGGACACATCCGAAAAGCGCTTGGCGAAGTGCACGGTGATGCCTTCCTTGAGGTAATCCGGCAGTTCTTCGAAGTTGCCACGATTGGCTTCCGGCAGGATCAGTTCGAAGATCTTCTGCCGACGCGCCGCGATGACTTTCTCGCGCACGCCGCCAATCGGTAGCACATGCCCGGTGAGGGTCAGTTCGCCGGTCATGGCCACGCCTTTTTTCGGCGCCTGGTTGCGCGCCAGCGAGAGCAGGGCGCTGGCCATGGTCACGCCGGCGCTCGGGCCGTCTTTAGGCGTTGCGCCTTCGGGCACGTGCAGGTGCACGAAAGCCTCGTCGAAAAACCCCTTGTCGCCGCCAAACTTCGCCAGATTGGAACTGACGTAGCTGTAGGCGATTTCTGCAGATTCCTTCATCACGTCACCCAACTGGCCGGTGAGCTTGAAGCCGCGATTGAGGGTGTGGATGCGGGTCGCTTCGATTGGCAGGGTCGCACCACCCATGCTGGTCCAGGCCAGCCCGGTGATCACGCCCGTGCCCGACAGCACCTGTTCGCTGCGGAAAACCGGCATGCCGAGGGAGGCTTCGAGGTCTTTCGGGCCGATCTTGACGACCGTGTCCGGGTTGTCCAGCAGCTTGACCACGGCTTTGCGCACCAGCTTGCCGAGTTGCTTCTCCAACTGGCGCACGCCGGATTCGCGGGCATAGCCCTCGATGACCGCGCGCAGCGCGCTGTCGCTGATGGTCAGGCTGGTTTTCGCCACGCCCGCCTTGTCCAGCTGCTTGGGCCACAGGTGGCGCTTGGCGATGGCCAGTTTTTCTTCGGTGATGTAGCCCGAGAGGCGAATCACTTCCATACGGTCCAGCAAGGGGCCCGGGATCGAGTCCAGGGTATTGGCGGTGCAGACGAACAGCACTTTCGACAGGTCCAGGCGCAGGTCCAGGTAGTGGTCGAGAAATTCGACGTTCTGCTCGGGGTCAAGGGTTTCCAGCAGCGCCGAGGCCGGATCGCCCTGGTAGCTCTGGCCCATCTTGTCGATCTCGTCGAGCATGATGACCGGGTTCATCACTTCCATGTCCTTGAGCGCCTGCACCAGCTTGCCCGGTTGGGCGCCAATGTAGGTGCGACGGTGGCCCTTGATCTCGGCCTCGTCGCGCATGCCGCCGACGCTGAAACGATAGAACGGACGCCCCAGCGACTCGGCAATCGACTTGCCGACGCTGGTTTTACCCACGCCCGGCGGGCCCACCAGCAGAACGATGGAGCCTGCGATCTCGCCCTTGTAGGCGCCGACCGCGAGGAATTCGAGGATGCGGCTTTTGATGTCGTCGAGCCCCGCGTGGTGCTGGTCAAGCACCTTGCGCGCGTGTTTGAGGTCCAGTTTGTCTTCGCCGTAGACGCCCCATGGCACGGCGCTGGCCCAGTCCAGGTAATTGCGGGTGACGGCGTATTCCGGCGACCCGGTTTCCAGCACCGAGAGTTTATTGATCTCTTCATCGATGCGTTTGCGCGCCTGGGGCGGCAGGGTCTTGCCTTCGAGCCGCTGTTCGAACTGCTCGATGTCGGCGCTGCGGTCGTCCTTGGTCAGGCCCAGCTCCTGCTGGATGACCTTGAGCTGTTCTTTCAGGAAAAACTCGCGCTGGTGCTCACCGATCTTGCGGTTCACTTCCGCGGAGATTTCTTTCTGCAAACGCGCGACTTCGACTTCCTTGCGCAGCATCGGCAGCACCTTTTCCATGCGCTTGAGCACCGGAACGCAGTCCAGCACTTCCTGCAGCTCGACGCCGGTGGCGGAGGTCAATGCCGCCGCGAAGTCGGTCAGCGGCGACGGGTCGTTGGGGCTGAAGCGGTTGAGGTAGTTCTTCAGCTCCTCGCTGTACAGCGGGTTGAGCGGCAGCAGTTCCTTGATCGCGTTGATCAGCGCCATGCCGTAGGCCTTGACCTCGTCGGTCGGCTCGTTGGGCTGATGCGGGTACTCGACTTCCACCAGAAACGGCGGGCGATGATGCTTGAGCCAGGTCTTGATGCGCACGCGGCTCAGGCCCTGGGCGACGAATTGCAGCTTGCCGTTCTCGCGGCTGGCGTGATGCACCTTCACCAGCGTGCCGTACTCGGGCAGGGCCTTGGTGTCGAAATGACGCGGATCTTCAGGGGGCGTGTCCATGAAGAACAGGGCCAGGGAATGGTGATCGGATTTGCTCACCAGCTCCAGGGTTTCGGCCCAGGGTTCTTCGTTGACGATGACCGGCAGCACTTGCGCCGGGAAGAACGGGCGGTTGTGAATCGGGATGATGTAGACCTGGTCTGGCAGGTTTTGGCCGGGGAGGGCAAGGCTTTTTCGGTCTGAGCCAATCACTTCGTGTTCGTGATCGTTGTCGTGATGCGGATGGGAAGAGTCGGTTTGCTGGTCGCTCATGGGGCACCTGCATAAATGGGGATGAGCCTTAGATGGGGCAGTTAAGCTCAGGTTTCAATAGTTATGGCCGATAGCATTGAACAGGGGTGCCGAGAGAGAAATATAGGTGGCCTGTGCCCTCCGTCGACTATAATTTGTAATGGCCTTGTGCCTGCTTTTGGCGCGTGATCTTCTTTGATGGGAGGCGTACTCTGCGCAAAACGTCTCAGCAAACTGCCAGGGCTGGCGCTACTCTTCTTTCGGCCATGCCGTTCTGGACGCTTGTATGACCCACGTAGTCTCTTCATTGTTGGTGGCCGCAACCGTTCTTTTGGGCTCTGGCGCCCATGCTGCCTCGTTGTCGGCAGAATTCGTCGATGCCCAAGGCAAGCCCTTGAGCGATGCGGTGCTGACGCTGCAAGGGCCGGCCGGCAAGCCGGACCCTGCGCCCAAGGCCGACATGGACCAGCGCGATCAGCGTTTTGCCCCCCATGTGCTGGCGGTGCATACCGGCACCCAGATCAAATTCCCCAACAGCGACAACATCCGCCATCAGGTGTACTCCTTTTCTGCGGCAAAACGTTTCGAACTGCGCCTGTATGGCGGTACGCCATCGGACCCTGTGCTGTTCGACAAGCCCGGCGTTGTGGTGCTGGGGTGCAATATCCATGACTGGATGCTCGGCTACGTCTACGTGACCGACGACCCTTGGTTCGGCGTGAGCAACGACGACGGCACGCTGAGCCTCGATCAACTGCCGGCGGGCCACTACACGGCGACGCTTTGGCACCCTCAGGCCTCTGACATGCAGCCTGTTGCAGGCGGCGATTTCGACATTCCGGCCGCGGGCTTGCACCGCCGTTTCAGCCTTGCCGTGCAACCCAAAGGTGACGATGTGCCAGCGCCACCGCCCAGCGCGTTTGGCGATGCCTTTCATAAAGCTGCCCATGAATGAAAAGACCTCTTAGCTTTCAGGCGCGCATCGCCAGCGTGCTGATCCTGCTGTTGCTGGTCGTGGTCGGTGCGGTGTTTTTTGCCGTCAAGGCCGCGACGCAGGACGCTGTGCGCAAGCAGGCGCAGGCGCAGCTGGAAGTGGGTACCCGGGTGTTTCAGGGCTTGCTGGAAATGCGCGGCAAGCGTCTGCGCGATGCGGTGCAATTGCTGTCCAGCGATTTCGGCTTTCGCGATGCCGTCGCCTCGGCCGACTCGGCGACCATTCGTTCGGTCCTGCTCAACCACGGCGCGCGCATCAACGCTAACGATATGTTTCTGCTGGGCATGGACGGCAAGGTGCTCTCCAGCACGCTTGATCAGATCCCCGAAGGCTCGCCCTTTCCGTATTTCCAAGCCCTGCGTGACCTGAAATCCCGCAACCAGTCCATGCTGATCGTGCCCCTGCAAGGTACCCCGCACCTGCTGGTCGAGAGCACGGTGCTGGCGCCGTTGCCGATTGCGCGTGTGGTCATGGGTTTCAGCATGGACGACGACCTCGCCCAGGAGTTGCGCTCGCTCAGCGGTTTGCAGGTCTCGTTTCTGTCGGTGGTCAACCAGGTACCGGGTCAGATCATCAGCACCCAGCCGCAACCGCTGTACGACGGCCTGCGCGGCCTGATGATGAAGCCGGCCGACGATCAGATGCAGATGACCGAGCATGGCAAACACAGTTATCTCAGCGCACGCCTGAACCTGGGCAACACCGGCGACAGCAAGGGCGATCAGGTCGTGGCGTTGCTCCAGAGCCCGCTGGACCAAGCCATGCAGGCCTTCGCCCCGCTGGATGAAAAGCTGTTGTGGATCACCCTCATCGCGCTGCTCGCCTCGCTGGTGGGGACCTTGCTGTTGGCGCGAAGTGTGTCGGGGCCGGTGCGCACCCTGGCGCTGGCCGCCGAGCGTATCGGCGAAGGCGATTACAGCACCCCGGTAGACCTTGAGCGCAGCGACGAACTGGGCAAGCTGGCCGGTGCAATCAATTCGATGCAGAGCGGCATCGCCGAGCGCGAAAAACAACTGGCGCACAACGCCCTGCACGACGGCCTGACCGGGCTGCCCAACCGCGCGCTGGTGATGGAGCGTCTGGGCAGCGCGATTGCCGCCGAGCGGGGCGTTGCGCTGCTGTACCTGGGGATTGAAAACTTCCGCGCGGTCAACGACAGCATCGGTCCGGAAGGGGTTGAGCAGCTGCTGCAAGTCCTCGGTGAACAACTGCAACTGCCGCTGCGTCCGGGTGACACCGTTGCGCGTTTGTCCGGCAACGAATTCCTGCTGCTGGTGCACAACGCCGAAGTGGATGCCGCCGTCGCCGTGGCCGACCGCCTGCAACGCCTGCTGCTCAAGCCCCAGCGCATTCACGATCATGATATTTCCCTGGACGCCTGCATCGGCATCGCTGCCTACCCGGCCAACGGCGATTCGCCTTCAGAGCTGGTCAATCGCGCCTCGATTGCATGTCAGGACGCCACCCAGATGCCAGGCCGCCTGCAAGTCTACGAGGATGGCCGGGACCTTGCGCACCAGCGTCAGATCAGCCTGATCCGCGACCTGCGCCACGCCGCGCGCAACGGCGAACTGGTGCTGCATTACCAACCCAAACTGGACATCCGCAACGGCCTCGCGCGCCAGGCCGAAGCCCTGCTGCGCTGGCAGCATCCGCAGTTCGGCAATGTCTCGCCCGCTGAATTCATCGTGCTCGCCGAGCGCACCGGCAGCATTCAGCTGCTGACCCACTGGGTGATCGAGGAGGCCATGCGCCAACTGGCCGAATGGAGCCGTCGGGGCCTGCATGTGCAGCTGTCGGTGAACATTTCTGCGGAAGATCTGCTTCATGGCGACCTGGCCGACCGCGTGTCCGATCTGCTCAAGCTGTACCGCGTGCCGGCCGAACAACTGATATTCGAGATCACCGAAAGCGCTGTGATGCGCGAACCCGAGCAAGCGCTGAACGTGCTCAACCGCCTGCGCGAATGCGGCATCAGTCTGTCGGTGGATGACTTCGGCACCGGCTACTCTTCTCTGGCGCACTTGAAACGGCTGCCGGTGCAGGAGCTGAAGATCGACCAGTCATTCGTGCGCAATCTGGATGAAACCAGCGAAGACGCGGTGATCGTGCGTTCGACCATCGAGATGAGCCACAACCTGGGCCTGAAGGTGGTCGCCGAGGGCGTGGAATACGAGCACAGCCTGCGTTTGCTGGAACGTTGGCACTGCGATACCGCGCAAGGCTATTTGATCAGTCGGCCGCTCACTGCAGTGGCGTTCGAAGCATGGATCGCCACCTCTCACCGTTCACCCAGCCTGATGATCCACTGATGGGTTGAAAGTTATGACACGTAGTCTCTGGGCTGTTTTAAGCCCTGTGGTGTTAGCAAGCGTGGTTGGCGGCTCTATGGGCACGCTGCCCTGTGTCGCCGAAGCCGATCAGGGGCGTCTGATCGCGACCGCAGGTGCCAGCAGTATCGAAGGCGCGGCCGGTGGCGGGATCATCCCGTGGGCGGTCCTTGCCGGTTACGACGAGCAGGGCGAGTGGGGTGCCAACCTGTTCGCCACCCACATCAATCTCCCGGACTACACTCTGGACGTCGCCGGTACGGCGGTTTCCTACGGCAACCGCGTGGAGCTTTCCTACGCCCATCAGCGATTCGACTTGGGTTCGCTGGTGCATAAGCTGAGCCTGCCGGAAGACAACCTCTCTCAGGACATCTTTGGCGTGAAGGTGCGTCTGTTTGGCGACCTGATCTACGACCCGTTGCCGCAGGTGTCGGCAGGCCTTGAGTACAAGCACCAGAACGACTTCCTCATCCCGAGCCTGGTCGGTTCCAGACGCGATGCCGATGTCGAGGGCTATCTCACCGCCAGCCGTTTGTTCATGGGCGCGGCGTTTGGCTACAACGTGGTGGTTAACGGCGGCGTACGTTACAGCCGCGCCAACGAGACCGGCCTGCTGGGCTTTGGCGGCGATCGTCGCGACACCCGCAGCGTGTTGAAAGAAGGCTCGGTGGCGCTGCTGTTCAACCCGCGTTGGGCGGTGGGCGTCGAATACCGGGAAAAGCCTGACAACCTGTCGTTCGCCGGCGAAAGCGATTGGGCTGACGCCTTCATCGGCTGGTTCCCCAACAAGCACGTTTCTGTGGTTCTGGCCTACGCACGCCTGGGCGAAATCGCGACGCTGGATAACCAGAACGGCACCTATCTGTCTGTGCAGGGGAGCTTCTGATGATGCGGGCTTTGCGCTGGCTGTGTGTTCTGAGCCTGGCCCTGTTGGTGTCCTGCGCTCAACAACCGCCCAAGGATGACAGCCTGTATCACGCCTTGGGCGAGCGGGCAGGGATTCAGAAGATCGTTGAGGGGATGCTGTTGCACATCGCCAAGGACGACCGGATCTACAAGTACTTCGCCAAGGTCGACATCGTTCGGGTGCGGGACAAGCTGGTGGAGAAATTCTGTGTGGAGGCGGGAGGGCCTTGTACTTATACGGGCGATACCCTGGCTGAGGCGCACAAGGGGCTGAATCTGAGCCGCAGTGATTTCAATGCGTTGGTGGAGGATTTGATCGATGCGATGGACGATCTGAAGATTCCGGTAGCGACGCAGAATCGGTTGATTGCGAGGTTGGCGCCGCAGCGGGGGGAGGTTATTGAAAAGTAGGGGATTTGAAGTTCGCTAAACCTGTGGGAGCGAATTCATTCGCGAGAGGCCGGTACAGCCGACACCTTTCTTCTGCTCGATACCTTGTATCGCGAATGAATTCGCTCCACACAGATACCGCGTAACGTCTGGTTTCTCTACTAAATGAAAAAAGCGGCCACCTCTCGATGACCGCCTTTCGCATTACAGGGCTGCTTCAAAGCCCGCCAGACTCAATCACTCCGGCAGTTTGTACGCAATGATGTAGTCGCCCATCCGGGTCCCCAGCGACCCATGACCACCGGCCACGATCAGCACGTACTGCTTGCCGTCCTTACCGGTATAGGTCATCGGCGTCGCCTGACCACCCGCTGGCAGACGCCCGGCGAACAGCTCTTTACCGGTCTTCACGTCATACGCACGCAGATACTGGTCCAGCGTACCGGCCAGGAAGCCAACGCCACCTGCGGTCACCATCGAACCACCCATGCTCGGTACGCCCACCGGCAGACCGATGGGCACAGGCGTGTTGTCGCGGCTGGTGCCATTCTTGTGCTTCCACACCACCTGATTGGTGGTCAGGTCGACAGCGGCCACGTTACCCCACGAAGGCGCCTGGCACGGCATGCCGAGCTGCGACATCAGCGGGTGCATGATCACCGCATAAGGCGCGCCGGTGTTTGGCTGCACGCCGCTGGTTTCGCTTTCACGCTTGCTGCCTGCTTCCACCTTGGCGCGTGGCACCAGTTTGGAGACGAATGCCATGTAGTTCGGGCTGGTGAACATCAGCTGACGCACCGGATCGACCGAAACGGCGCCCCAGTTGAATACACCGACGTTGCCCGGATAGATGATGCTGCCCTGCTCGGACGGAGGCGTGTACTGGCCTTCGTAACGCAGTTCCTTGAACTGGATGCGGCACAGCATCTGGTCGAACGCGGTGGCGCCCCACATGGATTTTTCGGTCAGCTCAGGCGGCAGCATGTTCAGTTGCGAACGGGCCTGGGTGGGCGATGTGTGGTCGCCCTGCGCAGCACCGGTCGGTGCCGGAACTTCGTCGATCGGCACGATCGGGGTGCCGTCGCGACGGTCCAGCACGTACAGGCTGCCTTGCTTGGTCGGCTGGATCACGGCCGGCTTCACGCCGTCCTTGGTTTTCAGGTTGATCAGCGTCGGCTGGCTCGGTACGTCCATGTCCCACAGGTCGTGGTGGGTGAATTGATAGTTCCAGCGCACCTTGCCGGTGTTGACGTCCAGCGCGACCAGGCCTGCGCTGAATTTCTCGGCGCCAGGGGTGCGGTCGCCACCGTATTGGTCAGGCATCTGGTTGCCCAGAGGCAGGAACACCAGGCCCAGCTTCTCGTCGACACTGGCCAGCGACCACATGTTCGGCGCGTTGCGCGAGTAGAACTGATCGGCTGCGATCGGTGCAGTAGCGTCCGGGTTGTTCGGGTCCCAGTTCCACACCAGCTTGCCGTCGTGCACGTCGTAGGCGCGGATCACGCCCGATGGCTCGTTGGTCGACTCGTTGTCGGTCACGTGACCGCCGATGATGATCAGGTTGCGCGTGATCGCCGCAGGCGAGGTGGAGTAGTAGCCACCTGCAGTGAACGGGCCGATGTTGGCGCGCAGGTCGACAGCACCTTTGTTGGCGAAGTCTTCACAGACCTTGCCGGTGTCGGCGTTCAGCGCGATCAGGCGTGCGTCAGCAGTCGGCAGGTACAGGCGGCGAGGGCAGGCCGCGGCAATGGCTTTGCCAGCGTCGGACAGTTCGGCCGCAGGCGCGCCGACGTCGGATTTGGCGTAGGCCGCTTCGTCGTAGTACGAAACGCCACGGCAGGTCATGTGCGCCCAGCCGGTGAAGTTCTTCGCGCCTTCCTTCGAAATCTGCGGGTCGTACGACCAGAGCGTCTTGCCGGTGTCAGGGTCCAGCGCGAGCACTTTGCTGTGCGGGGTGCAGGCATAGATCATGCCGTTGACTTTCAGCGGGGTGTTCTCGTTGGTCAGCTCGACCGGGTCTTCAGCGGTCGGCAGATCGCCAGTGCGGATGCGCCAGGCTTCCTGCAGCTTGCTGACGTTTTCAGGCGTGATCTGCTTCAGTGGCGAGTAACGATTGCCATGCTCGGAGCGACCATAAGCCTGCCAGTCGCCATCGGGCATTGGCTGTGGATCGTACGCCACACCGGCGTCGTCGCGATCGAGCTTGCCTTTGATTTCACCGGGGCTGGTGAACTGACTGGCGATGGCGGTCAGGCCGGCCAGCACCACGGCGATGCTCAGGGCAACAGTCGGCAAGCCGCCAGGCTGGTCACGCAACACAGGGCGGCGGAACCACGGCAGCAGCATGACGATGCCGAGCACGAACCACAGCGACAGACGTGGCACCAGTTGCCACCAGTCCAGGCCGACTTCCCACAGCGCCCAGACCGTGCTCGCGAACAGCACCAGCGCAAACAGACCCAGCGCCGAACGACGGCCCATGATCAGCAGAATGCCGGTGATGACGAAGCCGATACCGGTCAACAGGTAGTACAGCGACCCACCCAGTGTCAGCAGCTTGATACCCCCGGCCAGCAAGGCCAGGCCCATGATCAGAATCACCAGCCCGAGCAAGCTCGGTAGCAGGCGACCCTTACTGAAAGCACCGTCAGTGCTCATAGTGTCGTACTCCGTAACGATTAAGTGGTTGACGCTTTGTTCTTTTCGCTTTTTCGACTCGAACCGTTTGAATCCGTCTCAATGACGCTAGTTCCTGAAAGCGGATTCTGAAAGGTGAAATAAGCCATCAAAACGAGGATTGAATCTTCAGACCGGCCACCAGCGCGTCATCCACCTGGTTCACGCCGCCGGGATGGCGGATGAATTGCAGGTTGGGACGCACGGTCAGCCAGTTGGCGACGTGCACGCCGTAATACATCTCGGCGTTGTATTCGGTGTCCTGCACAGGCAGGAAGGCGGGGTCGTTGTAGTCGCTGACGTTTTCGGCCTGATTGCGCAGGTTGATGTTCTTGCGATACGTCGGGTTGACGTGGATACGGCCGACCGCCAGGCCGATGTCATCCTTGGGGCGTGCGTCGAACGGGCCGGTGTAGGTGGCGCCCAGGGCAACGTAGTTGTCGATCATGTTGGTTTTCTTGTCGTGCACAGTGCCGTTGGCGAACAGGCTCAGGCCCCGGCTGTTGTCACTGGCCTGGCTGGTGACTTGCTGGCGCAGGGTCAGCCACATGCCGTGTTTGCTCGACGAGGAAGCATAGTTTTCGCCGCTCAATGCGGCGTAACCGCCATCGCTGTCCTTGACGACGTCGCTGCTGTCAGCGGTGCTGTAGTAGTAACCCAGGCGGTATTCGCCCGGCAGGTCATTAACCTTCGGCGACCAGACCAGCTCGACCGGCAATACGGCGCCCTTGGTGCCACTGCCGCTGAGCTTGAAGGCGTTGTCGTTTTCCAGGTTCGACGGGTTCTGTTCGAACACGCCAACCTGCACGAACAGCTCGGGGGTGAGCTGATATTTCACGCGCATGGCCCACTGGCTGATCGGCCAGTTGTACCAGATGCCGCCGCCCCAGTTGCCGACCTGCGAGCCACAGAAGGACAGGTTCTGGAAGTCGCACGGGAAGGTGTTGAAGTCTTCGCCCTCGTTGAAGCGGCCGACCTTGATGCTCAGCTTCTGATCGAGGAATTTCTGCTGGTACCACAGGTCTGTCAGGCGCGTGACGTTGCCACGACCCCAGACTTCCTGGGACGACGAAATGGTGCCCACGCGCGGATCGGACACGCGGTCATTGCTGATGTTGTCGCCGTTGCGGTTGGTCAGCGTCACTTGAAATTCGGCGTCGTGCCAGCCGAGGATCTTCTGCAGGTCCATGTGCGCGCCGAGGGCGAACTGGTCGGCGTAGCGGGTCGCCTTGTCATGGTTGTAACCGCCGTGCAGATTCGAGCCGACCTCGACCACGGTGTCGAGCTTGAAGTCATAACCCTGCTGCGAAAGCTCGCTGCGCTTGCCTCCCCAATCCCCCAGCATCCACGGCGACTCACTGTCAAAGGCCGGCGTCGCCTGGGCGCAGGTGGCCAGGCCCAGGGCGAGCAGCCCCAGTGCGTGGCGATGACCAAGCGGGTGAATGCGGGTGCAGCGTGTCGATTGAAGAGGCATAGGGCAATGAATTCTTTTGAGTGAGCTGGGTACGGCGCAGCTGCGTGCTGCGTCGATAAGCCGCGTGGCAAAACTTGACAGATAGACGAGAGAAACGATTCAGCTGCCAGCGCGGCGCGATGATAGGGGGCTAATGATTTTTAAAAAAGACGATTTTGCGACATGAATAGTTACGTGTCGCGCAACAGTTAGGCGGAAGCGAGGTAGCGCTATCCCTTAGCAGTGGCAAGGGGACGCAGATTTGGCAGGAGGGTGATGCGTAAGTAACCCTTGCAGTGGGTGCACAGATGGATTTCAGAATGTTAGCGCGGTTTGTCTGAACGCATGACCCACTGTGGGAGCGAATTCATTCGCGAATGGCCCGGGCAGGCGACATGTGCATCGCCTGTCCGATTCATCGCGAATGCATTCGCTCCCACAGGTGTATTTGAGTCGCTGGCGTGCCAGCGACCAACCCTTAGAACGTCGTACGCAACCCCACTTCAATGCTTCGGCCTTGGGCCGGTGCGATGTCGCGCAGGATCGAGCTGGCGTAGCGCACGGTCTGGTTAGTCAAGTTCTCGCCATTGACAAACGCCAGCCACTGGCTCTCACCGACGTTGAATGTGTAACCTGCACTCGCCCCCAGCGTGGTGTAGCCGTGGGTAGAGGTTTCGTTGTCCGGGACGCGGCCTTGCGAAGCCGCATGTTCGACGTCGATACGCGCCTGCCACTTGTCCAGTTCCCACAGCAGGCCGCTGTTCAGACGCAGGGGCGCGATGCGTGGCAGGGCTTCGCCGGTGTCCAGGTTGGTCGCGCGGGTGTAATCGCCTGATAACTCGAGCGCGAATTTTCCGTACTGGCTTTCGCCCAGTTTCCAGTGATCCTGCGCCTCGAATCCTGCAAAGCGCGCTCGCACGCCGGAGTAGGTGTATTCGGGGATGCCGTCGGCGTCCTCCTCACCTTCTTCATTAAGCGTACGACCTGTCCCCAGCAAGCCGATGTAATTGGAGAAGTGGCTGTAGAACACACCGAAACTGCCTTTGTGAGTGCCGTTGTCGAAACGCAGGGCCAGGTCGCTGGAGACCGCTTTTTCTTTCGACAGACCCGCGTCGCCCACTTCATAGGTGCCAGTGGCGACGTGAGCGCCGTTGGCGTAGAGCTCGTAGAAAGTCGGGGCGCGTTCGGTGTAACCCAGTGTTGCAGCCAGCGACCAAATGGGTGTCAGTGTATACACCGCCCCCGACGACAGGCTGCCAGCGGTGAAACTGCTGGAGCGATCAGCATGGGCAAAGCGCTCATTGCCCATGCCATCCGGATCGACGGTGGTGTGCTCCAGACGCCCACCCAGGCTTAGCTTCAGGCGATCGGTGGCCTGCAGTTCTTCAAGAATGAACAGCGCGCCGGCATCGGTATCGGTCTGCGGCACGAAAGCCTCTTCGCCCAGCGCCGAGAATTCGCTGCGGGTCACTTGCGCGCCGACGACTCCGTTCAGTGGGCCAATCGGCTGGTGGCGTGCTTCGACGCGAGCCTCAAAGCCCTTGTTCTTGAACGTGGTGCCGACTTCGCCGTCCTCGATCTCCATGTGCTTGTATTCGGTGTAACCGGCATCGAGTTTCACCGAACTGAACGGCCCTGACAGGTTGCGGATTTCCGAGGCGAACGCGTAGTGGTCCTGCTTCATGCGGATGCGCACGTCCTGCTCGGCGGGCGATCCGTAATTGGAATCGTAATTGCTATAGGAAAGCCCCGCGTAGCCGTCGTCCCACGTGTAGGAACCGCCGACAGCGCCGCCGTCCTGACGCCCGTCGCTGTTGCCCAGACGATGCTTCTTGTCATCGCCATCCGGGTCGCGAGCGCGCTCGTCAGCGGTGCGGGCGTAGCCGGGGATTTTCAGGTCGTTGAATTCGCGGGCGTTGGCGTCCAGGTGCAGGGCGAAGGTGCCGTTGCCCGCTTCCAGCTTGCCCGCGCTGCTGCGTGTGGTGTCCGCGCCGCCATAGCGCAACTCGCCGGCACCCTGAATGCCTTCGATGGCCTCGGTCGGGATGCGGTTGTCGAAGGTGTTGACCACACCGCCGATGGCGCTGCCGCCATACAGCAGTGCAGCCGGGCCGCGCACGATTTCGATGCGATCGACGTTGACCGGGTCCAGCGGCACCGCGTGGTCATAGGACAGCGAGGATGCATCCAGCGCACCCACGCCGTTGCGCAGCAGACGAATGCGATCGCCATCGAGTCCGCGAATGATCGGCCGACTCGCGCCCGGCCCGAAATACGACGACGACACACCCGGTTGCTTGTTCAGCGTTTCGCCCAGGCTGCCTTTCTGTTGCAGGGTCAGATCATCGCCAGTCAGCACAGTGCTGGGGGAGGCAAGCTGATCGCTGCCCAGCGGGTTGGCGGTAATGGTTTGCTGCTCAAGTTCGATGGCGAAGGCGGGGGAAGCAACGAGCAGGGCAGCGGCCAGCAGCGTCAGGCGCCAACGTCGGGAGGGAGAGGAGCGGGACATGCAGCGTTTCCTTGGCAGGGTGGGACTCTATGGTTGGATGCGTAGTGTTATAACATAACAATAAAAATGCAATCATTTTGGAATCGGCCTTTTGAAGTGGCTACGCTGACCGCCGGGACGCATCAGCGCTGTGGGAGCGAATTCATTCGCGATTGGCCGGTACATCCGACACATCGCTATCGGTTGTATGCCAGTCTCGCGAATGAATTCGCTCCCACAGGGTCCAGTCACAGGCGCAGTTATGCTTCACACTGAACAATGCCTCCGCTAAGGTGCGCACCTCGCGACAACGTCCCCTACACCGAACGCAAAAAGGCCCGGCATGACCACACCGAACAACAACCCGCTGCATGGCGTGACGCTGGAGCAGATCCTCAACCGGCTGGTCGAGCATTACGAGTGGTCGGGGCTGGCGGAGCGCATCGACATTCGTTGCTTCAAGAGCGACCCGAGCATCAAGTCGAGCCTGACGTTCCTGCGCAAGACGCCCTGGGCGCGGGAAAAGGTCGAGGCCTTGTATGTGAAGCTGGCGCGCACCAAGCGTGGGTGATGACACGCCGCCTTCTGAAAAATCGAGCCGAACATGCCCAGCCCAAGCCTTGACCTGACCTGCGGACAGCGTCGCTACGCGACCGTCGCCGCGCTGCTTGGCTGGTTCGCGCTGGCGGTGCAGCTGTACCTGATTCTCTGGGGGCGCTGGGCCGATCAGGCCAGCCTGGTGGGCGGGCTGGTCAAGTTCTTCAGCTTCTTCACGGTGCTGACCAACACCCTCGTTGCCACAGCGCTGACCTGTGCGATCACCGACCGCCATTCGGCAGGGCACCGTTTCTTTCGTTCGCCTGTGGTCTGCGCGGGCATCACCACCAGCATTCTGTTGGTGAGCATTGCCTACAACCTGCTGCTGCGGCACTTGTGGAGCCCGGAAGGCTGGCAAAAACTCGCCGATGAACTGCTGCACGACGTCATGCCGCTGGCGTTTCTTGGCTACTGGTGGCTGTACCTGCGCCAAGGCGTGCTGCGGCTGAAACATGTACTGGCGTGGATGCTGTACCCGACGCTGTACTTTGGTTATCTGCTGTTTCGCGGGAACATGTTTGGCGATTACCTGTATCCGTTTCTGGATATCGGCACCCTGGGGATCCGTAGTGCGTTGATCAATGCGCTCGGGGTGTTGGCGGGGTTTGTGGGGATCGGGTTGCTGATTTGGGGGATTGATCGGGCTCACCCATCCAGAGACGAATGAGCCCGGACCTCGCGCCGGTTAGTCCTCGTCCGAATCGTCAAGACGCCAGTAACCTGCGGCCTTCACCGCCGCTTCATCGAGCTTGAGCTCATCGAGCAACACCCGGCGAACCTTGCGTGACAGCGCTGATTCCGTCGCAACCCAGGCATACAGATCACCTTCGGGCAGCGTCAATTGACGCGTTACATCGAGCAAATCCTGCTCGCCGCGCACGACCCAGATCAGCTCAACCTGCGCCTTGCTCGCCAGTTCCTGACGCTCGGCATGGTCTTCGATTTCGACCACCACCAGCGCACGACGATTACCGGCCAGTTCTTCCAGACGGCGAGCGATGGCGGGCAACGCGGTTTCGTCGCCGATCAGCAGGTAACTGTCGAACATGTCCGGCACGATCAACGAGCCACGCGGCCCGGCAATGTACAGGAACTGCCCGGCTTGCGCCTGAGCAGCCCACATTGCAGCAGGGCCGTCGCCGTGGAGCACGAAGTCGATGTCCAGCTCGCCCGACTCGGCGTCGTAGCGACGTGGCGTGTAATCGCGCATCGCAGGGCGCGGGCCGTGTGACGCATTGGGGCCTGGCACGAAGTTATCCAGCGCGGCCTGTTCTTCGGGGGTGGTGGCAAACAGCAGTTTGACGTGATCGTCGCTGCCCAGGCTGATGAAACCGTTCAGTTCCGGGCCGTGCAAGGTGATGCGGCGCATGCGCGGGGTGATGTCGATGACGCGTAGCACCTGCAATTTGCGACGTTTGATTTCGTGGCTGACGCGATGAATCGATTGCTGTGAATTCATACGGACTTCTCCGACGCAGTGTGTGGGCCATCAGCGACGGCCTTGGCGGTTTCGTTCAGCAGGTCGCGCACGCGGATGATTTCTTCCGGGGTCCAGCGACCGTGGTGCATCTGCAGGGCGTGGCGCAGGTTGTGCACGGCTTCGTGAATCTCAGGCGGGCGGTCATGGCCGCGCAGCGAGCGTTTGCTCACCTCGATGCGCATCTTCACGCCGTCCAGCGCGACCGCTTGCTCGACTAGAAACTGCTGGCCGGCTTCGGTGATCTGGTAGCGCTTCTTGCCGCCTTCTGCATCGCCGGTGATCAGCTCGCTTTCTTCCAGAAAGGTGAGGGTGGGGTAGATCACGCCGGGGCTTGGGCTGTAGGCGCCGTCGAACAGGCCTTCGATCTGACGGATCAGATCGTAACCGTGGCAAGGCTGATCGGCGATCAAGGCCAGCAGCAATATTTTCAGATCGCCTGGGGCAAATACCCGAGGACCGCGTCCGCCGCGTTCCCGACCGGTGCGTTTTTCAAAACCATCGCGGCCGTCGCCGTGGTCACCGAAGTGCGGGCGGTGGTGATGGGGGTGGTGTGAGTGGTCTCTCATCGTTTGTCATCTCTCGTTACGTGTTAGATATACCTTAAGATATATCTTAAGAAAGATGCAAGACGTGTTAAGACGAACGGTTCTCATCTGCGGGGTGCGAGGATTGCGGATTAGGGATATGCATCGCTGCAAGCTCGGCTCCCTCTGTTGGAGCGAGTTCATTCGCGAAGCGAAAGTACAACCGATGCAGATGTGTTGGATGTACCGCCCCCATCGCGAATAAATTCGCTCCCACAGGAATTCGCAGTCGCTGCGAAGTGCAAGGCCAGACCCGGATCCAACTGTGGGAGCGAATTTATTCGCGAAAAATCGAACAGGCGATGCACATGTGTCATCTGCGCGGCCAATCGCGAATTAATGGGCTCACACAGGCTTCCTGTATTCGTCGGGACTGCGCGGCTCAGCGAGCGCTCGCCACCTGCGCCGCAACCGGCGCCTTGCACTGGGTGTAGGTCCCGGGTTCAAGGTACTGATTGAGAATCGGCGCCATGCCCTTGAGCACTTGCACAGGCAGGGCCGAGGTGAACTTGAACGACTCGGCCGCGCGCCCCGGCACGTAGGCGGTCAATGTGCCGAAGTGGTTGTCCCCAATGTAGAACACGAACGTCGCAGTGCGGTTGATCGCTTTGGAGGCCAGAATCCGCCCGCCCGAACCAAAGCTCTCGATGCGGTTGTCGCCCGTCCCGGTCTTGCCGCCCATGGCCAGGGCCGTGCCGTCTGCCGTCTTGAAGCTGCCCGACACGCGCCGCGCCGTACCGGCATCGACCACTTGCGACAACGCCTCGCGCATGGCGGTTGCGACTTCCGAGCGCAGCACCCGCTTGCCCAGTTCCGGATTGTTATTGAGCTGGGTTTCGTAAGGGGTGTCGGCGGCGAAATGCAGGCTGTCGATGCGCAGCACCGGCAGGCGAACGCCGTCGTTCTGGATGATGCCGATCAACTCGGCCAAGGCTGCCGGACGATCCCCCGAGCTGCCGATGGCGGTGGCCAGCGAAGGAACCAGATGGTCGAACGGATAGCCCAGTTTCTGCCAGCGCTGGTGAATGTCGAGAAAAGCCTCGATCTCCAGCATCGTGCGAATCCGGCTGTCCCGCGCGCTCTTGTGGCGACTCTTGAACAGCCAGCTGTACACCTCCTGGCGCTCGAAACGGCTGGCGGCCACGGCGTCCTTGAACTTGGCCTCGGGGTTTTGCAGCAGGTAGCCCACCAGCCATAGGTCCAGCGGGTGAACCCGGGCGATGTAGCCCTGATCCGGCAGGTCGAACTTACCTGGCCCGTAGGCGAAATACAGGTCGTCGAGGCGTTTTTCCGTCAGCGGCGGCTGGCGCTTGTCGGCGACCGTGTGGGCGCGAACAAAGGCGTTGAATGCGCTTTGACTGGCATCTGGCAGTAAATAGCGATGCACGGCAGCCATGCGACTGGCCGATGGATGGACGCCGTCGAGGAAGGTGTCGAGGCGGTCTTGAGTGGTCTTGTTCTTGTAGCGTTTCCAGAAGCGCAGCAGAAATGAGGTGCCTTCGCGGTCGGCGAAATCAGCGAGGTATTCCTGACGCCGGGGATCGCTGTCGTCTTTCATCAAAACCGCGCTGTTGTTCGGGCCCTGATAGGTGACGTAGCGCACAAGATCACGCATCAGGCGGATGAACGGCAGGTTGATCGACTCGCGCAACGCCTCGCGCAAGGTGGGGTTGCGCTCATTGTCTTCGCGCCGAAAATTGTTGAAATGGTGCATGCCGCCGCCGGTGAAGAAGTTCTCGCCGGGGCTCGCCGAGTATTTGCGGTCAAGGGCTGCGGCGAGCATTTTCGACAGGTCGCGATCGGGGTTCTGCATCAGGTAATCCAGCGCCCAGCGGCTCAGCCGGTCAGGGTCTTCCACCGGCACTTTCCTGAGCTGCGCATTGCTCATCGCGCCGTATTTGTCGTGAATCTCCGAGATGATTTGCAGGTAAGTCGTCAGCACGCGCATCTTGGCCGTCGAACCCAGTTCCAGCTTGCTGCCCTCGTTGATGTCGAACGGCTGATCGGTGCTGTCGGTCTGCACCCGCACCCGCGAGCCATCGATGTCGCGTTCGAACAGTGTGAAGCTGTAGCGCACGGCCTGGGTGCTGGCTGGTGTCAGCAGGTGCTCGCCGAACAGGCCCAGTTTGGCTGCGTATTCGGGGTTGGCCAGATCACGCAAGTACTGGCCGACGCTGGCCTGCAGATCGTTCTGCAGGGTGCTGGTGGCCGACAGGTCGAGGCGGTCCAGATCGTACAGCGGCCGATTGAGCATGTTCGACAGGCGGGTGCGCGCGACGGTGATGCCCTTATTGGTCTCGATGGGCTGCACGGTCGGCTGCTGCACCCAGTCGCGGTAGGTGACAGTGGCCCCAAGAGCGGCGTCGGCCAGGGGCTGGTCGATCACGTTGTTCTGCGCCAGCAGACGAATATGGCTGTCGGTGAGGTCTGCCAGTTCCTTGCGCCCCTTGGCCAAATAGTGGGAAGGGCGCCGCTGAGCGATCACCAGCGAGAGCACCTCGCGCAGGGCCAGGCCTTGGGCGGCGAGGGTCTTGGCGTCACTGGCAGGGGAGGCCAGCAGCGCATTGGTCCGATCGAAATCGGCGCCGTACCAGACCCGCAAGCCTTCAGCCATGCCATGGACTTCGCCGTGGCCCGGTACCGCCGAGAGCGGCACGCTGTTGAGGTAATCACGCACCACGCGCTGACGCACTTCCAGCGTCTGTGGCCCCGGTTGATAGGCGCGCACGCTGGCCGAAATCATCTGCCGGATCTTCTCGCCCCCGGACTGCGTCAGGCCGTCGGGGGAGTGGCGGTACTTCTCAAGCTGAGTCGCCAATGTGCTCCCGCCAGCGGACTGACCGGGCAGCCCTACCAGTTTTGTAACTTGGGAAATCGCGGCCTTGAGGAAGCGCGGCCAGTCCACGGCAGGGTTGGCCATGGGTTGACGAGGGGTGAGCAGGTCGCGGTTTTCAATGAACAGCAGGCTGTTGACCAGCACTGGCGGAATCGAGGTGAAACTGGGGTACAGCTGTTGCGGGTAGGTGAACTGATAGAGCGCATCACCCCGGCAGTCGGCGATGGTCAACCCCGCCTGACTCTTCTCCTGATAGGGCACGAAAAAGCCGCTTTTGGCGTAAGCCATCAGCTCGGGCGAGAAGCGAGATTGTTCGGTGATGCGGTAATCGCGCTTGAGCAGGCGGGGCAGGAACTCTCCCAGCGCCGAATAGCCCAGTCGTTTGTCGAACGGGCCGTCGCCGGGATACAGGATGTCGTCGCTGGCACCGGGCTCGACGGTGTAGCTGAGGTTATGGGCGAACTGACTGAACTCGCGGGCCTGAAGCTTAGAGCTGCGCACTTCCGAGGCAGCCATAAATCCCAGGATCACCAACCCCACCAGCACCAGAACCAGCAACACCCGCCACACAGATCGCCTGTGGTGTGGGCGTGCAGGCATTGGAGCGTCCCCCCGACTGTCAGCCTCAACCGCAGCCTTTTTTCCATCCGATTGCCACAAAGCGCCCATATCGTTGGCCCGGTTAAACCTGTTAATCGCACCTGACTACAAGCTTAGACGCTGGGCGGGGAGGGTGAAAAATTTGTGAAGGTCCTGCGTGAAAAGAGATTGCGCCGCTGAAGTGGTGGGCCACTCAAGATGAGATCCGGTGGGGCGAGTCACGATGGTGTATGTCAGTTAAATCGTCACAGTTGTTCTTATTCCGCTTAATTCTGATGAGTCCAGCGTTAATTTGTAGGAACGTTCTTTTTGTTGTTGATGGGATTGACATGGAAGTGTCTAGATAATTACGTCAATGGCGAGGTAAGCAAAAAAAATAAACGACCGAGGATAATGGTATGAAACTTGTTGTGAAGTCTATGGTGGTTGTAATGTTACTGCTGAGCTCGCAGTGTCAGCTTTTACACGCCGCTGATTTTAAGGCGCAGGGTGAGGCCCAATCAAATGGATACAGTTATGGTCTTGAACAGAGCGTTTCCGAAACACATATGGATGGAGAGC
The DNA here is from genome assembly GCF_059421985.1 of Pseudomonas sp. GW821-FHT02A11. NCBI lineage: Bacteria > Pseudomonadati > Pseudomonadota > Gammaproteobacteria > Pseudomonadales > Pseudomonadaceae > Pseudomonas > Pseudomonas sp. GW821-FHT02A11. Next base: position 336,341 of record NZ_JBWKWB010000001.1, on the reverse strand, counting down.
TCATGTTCACTGATTTATCCGACCAAATTCATGTGCTTCAACAGATTCCAAAAAGTGCGACTGCCGTTCATTATTACAGCTTCACTGCGGTGCGTGGACAGATGGTGCTGCTGGCGCATTCTGGTGACGGCCAGCGTGCTGCCTTTAAAGTCGAATATCTGACGAGTGGTAAATGGGAAGAACTGGTTAGTGACTCAAGGGTTTTTTCGGGGTTGGGTGCGAATGGCTCGGTCATCGTCAGGGTGATGAGTAAAATAGATGTTCCTCGCACTTCTGCTGCGTATCGCCTTATCCTGGGATCATACCCGGTGCTGAAAAAGTATGAATTGCATGATGAAGTCGGCGTTAACAGGATTCCGACAGGGCATACTCAGCCGTCGTGGTTCTGGACACAAGGTTACACTCAGGCGAATTTGGAAGCGTATTTTACCGACTCCGTCGGGGCTCCGCTGAAAGGCGCGGTTGGGCGATTTACACTGGGTCTTTCAGAGTCTCGGCTCAAACCGGTTGTTGAGGAAGTGGTCAGCAATCATCAGGGGAAGGTAAACACTTCCATTACGTTTGGCCGTTGCACAGGAGGTCATGAGGCGCTTGATCACGTGACCTATCACCTGGGAACTCATACGTGGAGAAGCTATTACTACGTCGGCGGCTATACTTTTTCAAACGCACTGCTAGGCCCGGCAGCGGATGCAGACGCCGCTCAGGATCTGCGACTGTTCGGCCATATCTGTAGGCAGCAACTAATCAAGACTGCACGGGGATCTATTTAAGCTTCATCGACCCTGGCTGGAAATCCGGCCAGGGTCGAGCGGCGTCAGGCTTGCTCTGAAATTCGCGAGGTGCGTGGGCCGGAACGTACTAGAATTTGTTCCTGGAGCGTCTTGTTTGCGTCTTCACTTTTTAATAATTTCAGGAAATCCAGTCGAACATGGTCACTGTTCGAAAGTTTGGAATGTGTTCCGTTTTCGCGGTTGGAACCATACTGTATGAGCGTTTTGGCGATTTCCTGCAGCGAAATTGCGTTGGCTGTCAGTCCCTCGTGAAGATTCATTTGTTCTGTCAGATAGCTACGCTCTTCTGAAGATAAAATATTGTCTGGGTCTAAAACTTCAAGACCTCCCCGGTCATTGATGGTAAAGCTGAAATTTTTATTTGCGAGTTCCGGGCGGGTGTTCCTAAGCTTGTCGATGAACGCTTCATAGTGGGTCTTCATGATCTCTAGAGAGATATGAGCATCCATCTTCTTGAAGGATATATATTCTTCCAACGAATCAATGCATTCCAGTCCGGGCTCGGTAAGCCAGGGTTTTTCACCAAGAAGGGCGTTGATTTCGCTATTGGCAGGTTTCGCGTGCTCAACCGCCTGCGCGACAGGCGGCTTGGCGGGTACCTGATGCAGTTTGGTCGGATATGCTTGGTTTACGGCGCTGATGTCCACTTTAGTTTCCTCACTGGTTTATCCCTACCTTCCGCATAACGGCCGCATGCGAAAAAGCTTTGCCTGATAAATCAGTAGGAAATTTCCGAAGTTTCCGCTTAGTGATAACCCGTTCTCAAACTGGCGCCACCCGCGGCGCTTTCGGGCTGCCCAGACGCTTGTTCAGCTCCAGCCAGTTGGACAACAGCAGCATCAGCCCTAAGCCCAGCAGGGCGGTGATCACGCGCATCTGCCAGACGTCGCCTGCCAAAGCATTGACCCCGTCGGCCAATGGTGCGAGGAGAACGCCCAGGCAGAAGATTTCCAGCGAATAGCGGCCCATGCGGCAGGTCTGCTGTGCAGGCCAGTTGTCGAGCCAGGCGTGGGAGGTGGGGAGCAGTTTGGCGACGACGTAGACCAGCGCCACGAAGTGCAGCAGGCGCAGGGGCGAGAGGTCGGTCTTGCTGATCGGATAGATCAGGTCGGTAAACGCCTTGGGCAGCAATGCGTCGTGAACGGCCGGGAATTTCCACAAGAAGGTGATGGTGCCGGCGATCACCATGTACACCGCTGCGATCAGGAACAGCGGCTGCTGCCAGAGCGGTCGAGGAGGTGCCTTATGTACCGCCGGCCGCTGGGTGTACATGGCGAACGCGCCGCCGAGCACGAAGATCAGCTGCCAGGCCACCGGGTTGAAGTACCAGTAGCCGCCGCCTTCGTAGGCGCGCAGGTTCCAGCCGAACAGGGGCACCATCAGGTACAGCGAAATCGACAGACCCACCGCAACGGCGGCGTTTCGCAGCATGATCGGCAGGATCAATGGCAGCGCGCCCATCAGCAGGATGTACAGCGGCAGCGGGTCGGTCAGGTTGGGTTTGAATCGCAGCAACAACTCGTCCGCCAGGGCCTGTTGCGGGTTGCCGACAAAATATTCGAGGCCCATCTCGCGCACCATATCGCGGGTGTCGACGTGATTGTTGGCGACGAAAACGATGCCCATGAGCAGGGTAAGCAGAAAAATGTGCGCGACATACAGCACCCACGTGCGACGCAGGATCCGCAGGCAGGCGACGATATAGCCATCGCGCTGGGCCACGCGACCGTAGGCCAGCACAGCGGCATAACCGGCCAGGAAGACAAAGACTTCCGCAGCGTCGCTGAAGCCGAAGTTGCGCAGTGTCAGCTGCGCGAATGGGTTTTCCGGTACGTGATCCCAAAAAATGAAGATCAGCGCCAAGCCTCGAAAAAAGTCGATTCGATGGTCGCGTCCGTTCGTCATGACGGTGAGCTCTGAAAGTCTGTTTAAAGAAGAGGGCCGGACTCAGCCTTGGTTCAACGTTAGCAGTCGAGGCTGATCGGCGGCGCGCAGGGTGGCGGTTTTGCGGGGTAATTGCAAAGGTTGGATATTACAGAATGTCTCCAATTGTGACCGAATTATGATGGCGGCGGGGCGCCGACAGCCGGTACGCGTGCAGCGCAAAAATCGGGCTTCACTGTATTCAAAGGAGGTCTTGATCCGGCGCCAGGCCGGGGCAGCAGTGGCCGTGCGGTTGATGACAAGGAATGTGATCATGTCGATACGACGTCACTTCGCCCGCTATTGCGCGGTGGGCGTGGCCAATACGGCCATTCATGGGTTGGTTTTCTTCGCCCTCCACTCATTGTGGGGCGCCTCGCAGGCCAGCAGTAACCTGGCCGGGTTCATGGCGGCGGTGACGCTGTCGTTCTGCCTCAACGCGCATTTCACCTTCGACAGCTATCGCTCGTGGCGACGTTACTGCGCGTACGTCGGCTTGATGGGTTGCGTCAGCTTGGGCGTCGGCGCCATCGGTGACGCTCTGGCTTGGTCCCCTGTCGCGACCCTGATAGGGTTTTGCGCCTTCAGTCTGGTGATCGGGTTTGTGCTTTCCCGGTACGTGGTGTTCGCGGGGTGGCTATCGTGAAGGTCTCTTTGGTCGCGCCGCTCTACAACGAGGAACAGGCCGTCGAGTCGTTCTACCAAGCGATTCGGCAGGCCCCCGGCCTGCAAGCCTGGGTCATCGAGATCGTCCTGGTGGACGATGGCAGCCAGGACGGCACCAATCGCATTGCCCGCCAGATCGCGAGCGCTGATCGCCATGTGGTGCTGCTTACGCTGTCGCGAAACTTTGGCAAGGAGGCGGCGCTGTTGGCCGGGTTGGAGTACGCCACGGGGGATGCTGTGATTCCGGTGGACGTCGACCTTCAGGACCCTGTCGAAGTCATCGCGCAACTGATCGAGGCGTGGCGCGATGGCGCTGAAGTCGTGCTGGCCAGACGTCGCCATCGCCGCGCCGACAGCTTCTTCAAACGTCTCTCGGCGGGGCTGTTCTACAAGGTCCTGCGGCGGATTTCGGCAACTCGGATCGATGAAAATGTCGGCGATTTTCGCCTGCTCGATCGCAAGGTCGTGGAGGTGATCAAGGGCATGCCCGAGCAGCAGATGTTCATGAAAGGCATGCTGTCGTGGGCAGGGTTCGACACTGTCACTGTCGAATACGACCGCGCCCCCAGAGCCGCAGGCAAGAGCAAGTTCAGCCCCTGGAAACTGTGGAATCTGGCGCTGGACGGCATCACCTCGTTCAGCACGGTGCCGCTGCGTGTGTGGACCTACATCGGCGCCGCGCTGTCGCTCTGCACCCTGGCTTATGCGCTGTACCTGATCCTCGACTACAGCCTCAATGGCAACCCCGTCCCCGGTTATTCCTCGCTGATGGTATCGGTCCTGTTTCTGGGTGGAACGCAGCTGATCGGCATCGGCATCCTGGGCGAATACATCGGCAGGATTTACCTGGAGAGCAAGCACAGGCCGCGTTATGTGGTCAAGCATGTGGTCAGGCATGGAGAGCGCAATGAGTGACGTCTTTGCTTCGCGGCCCGCTTTATCAGCACGTTTTCGAGAGCTGAGCGTGTGGGGCACGATTCTGGTCGTCGCGGCCGCCGTGCGCCTTTACCATCTGGACGAGGCCGCCTTTTGGTACGACGAGGCGTTCAGCTGGGTGATGAGTACGCACTCGCCGGGCAAGGCCTGGGCGGTTTCAGTCAGTGATGTGCATCCGCCGCTGTACTATTTCGTGCTCAAGGGCTGGGTCGCGCTGTTTGGCGACAGCCTGCCGTCCATGCGTGGCCTGAGTGTGTTTGCCAGTGTGCTGGCAGTGGGGCTGGGTATGTGGCTGACCCGCACGTTGTCTACCCGACGTGCTGCCTGCTTCGCCGCGATCCTGCTGGTGTTGCTGCCGATCGCTGTTCGTTACAGTCATGAAGTGCGCATGTACGCGCTGTTGAGTGTGTGGATGACAGGGGCCACCCTGGCGTTGGTGCACTGGATAAAGACCCCATCGCGACAGGGTGCTCTCGCGGCCTATGGGGTGTTGATCACCGCTGGCCTGTACACCCATTACTTCACCATGTTCGGGGTCATGGCCCATTGGCTGTTCTTGCTGGTGTCGCGCCACCCGGCCAGTGACGGCGGCCCTCGTCTTATCCTGCGTCCGGCTTGGTGGATCGCCAACCTGACAGCGGCCATGCTGTTTCTGCCCTGGCTACCGGTATTCGTTGCGCAGCTCGGCCAGTCCAGCAATCTGGGATGGATCAAGCCTGTCACGCTTGCCTCGATTCCCTATGTGTTCTGGCAGTACCTGACGCTGGACGATGGCGCTGAACTTGTCGCAGTCGTTCGCTGGGCGTTGCTGCTGGCCATCGCGGTGATCTGCGTCTGGTGCGTCAAGCGCGACAGGCAGCCCCAACGCCTGAGTCTGTTGCTGGTGGTCTATCTGTGGGCGCCTTTGTTAGTGGTATTTCTGGTGTCGTTGCAGTTTCCGCTGTTCGTCGCCCGTTACTTTCTATTTTCTGCGCTGGCGTTGCCGATGCTGTTGGGGATCGCTCTGGACGTGCTGGCTCGTAATCATCGCAGGCTGGCTGTGCTGGCCTTGATGGCTTTGATCGCGTGTGAGGTGCTGGGCCTGCGCAATCTGTACGGTGAGTACGACACCACCAACGCCGATGGCCGCAAGACCCGAGAGCGCATCCACCTGATCGCTGAGCTGATCGAGAGTCGCTATCAGCCCGGCGATCAGGTGATCGTGTTGAATTACTTCTGGTATCCGAGTCTTGTCTACTACGGTACCGGCCCCGCCAAACCCTTGCTGTACGCGCCGGTCGCGCGCGATGGCGAGGCAGGGTGTCGGGTGTACTGCCGGTTCAATGCGCCTTATGGTGTCGAGCAGGACGACTTCTACATTCAGCGTCTGGATCGTCTGCCCTTCGGGACCTTGCGCGTCTGGCTGGTGGATGGTGTCGATGCCACCGACTACCAGTTGTCGCTTCCGTGCGATTGGCGGCAGGTGGACAGTCTCACCCGAGGCGACAACCGTCTGCGGCTGTATGCCGTTGGCGTCGAGCCGGCTAGCGAGAATCCCAGTCGATGCTCGACGCCGTGAGCGGCGTCAGATCTCGTTCGGCTCGAAGCTGTCGGCACGCGCCATGCGCCACATGCGCGAGTAGAAGCTGTCGTCGACAATGCCGTTGAGCAACTGGCCCGGTTGCAGGAAGACGTGGGACTGGGAGAACAGTTTCACTTCCGTGGGCGACTGGCGGCGCACCAGGTGTCTGGCTTCCAGCTGCATCGGGGAGTCCAGGCCAGCAGCGGCGATCATTTCTGCCAAGGCGTGCAGCGTGCTGCGATGGAAGTTGTACACGCGCTGGGCTTTATCGGGCACGACCAGAGCGCGCTGGCGCAGCGGGTCCTGGGTGGCGACGCCGGTGGGGCATTTGTTGGTGTGGCAGCTCTGGGACTGAATGCAGCCGATGGCGAACATAAAGCCTCGCGCGGAGTTGGCCCAGTCTGCGCCGATGGCCAGGACGCTGGCGATGTCGAAGGCGCTGACGATCTTGCCGCTGGCGCCGATCTTGATCTGGTCGCGCAGGTTCAGGCCCACCAGCGTGTTGTGCACGAACAACAGGCCTTCGCGCATGGGCAGACCCATGTGGTCGGTGAATTCCACGGGCGCTGCGCCTGTGCCGCCTTCGGCGCCGTCGACAACGATGAAGTCCGGCAGCATGCCGGTTTCCATCATGGCCTTGGCGATGCCCATGAACTCCCAGGGGTGACCCAGGCAGAACTTGAAGCCCACCGGCTTGCCCCCCGACAGCTCTCGCAGCTGGGCGATGAACTGCATCATTTCCGTCGGGGTGGAAAACGCGCTGTGACGCGACGGCGAGATGCAGTCTTCGCCCATGGGAATGCCGCGGGTGTCGGCGATTTCCCGGGTGACCTTGTGCTTGGGCAGGATGCCGCCGTGGCCGGGTTTGGCGCCCTGGCTCATCTTGATTTCGATCATCCGCACCTGCGGGTCCTGGGCCTGCCGTGCGAATTTTTCTGGATCAAAACGACCGTCCTGGGTGCGACAGCCGAAATAGCCGCTGCCCAGCTCCCAGGTCAGGTCGCCGCCGTTTTCGCGGTGGTAGGCGCTGATGCTGCCTTCGCCGGTGTCGTGGGCGAAGTTGCCCAGTTTGGCACCTTTGTTCAGTGCCCGAATGGCGTTGGCGCTGAGCGAGCCGAAGCTCATGGCCGAGATGTTGAAGATCGACGCGGAGTACGGCTGGGTGCACTGCGGGCCGCCCACGGTGACGCGGAACAGATTCGGGTCGGACAGCGGCGCGGGGCGCATAGAGTGGCTGATGAACTCGAAGCCGGTCTGGTACACGTCGATCAGTGTGCCGAAGGGCTTGTCGGCTGTTTCGTTCTTGGCGCGGGCATACACCAGTGAGCGCTGGGCGCGGGAGAAGGGCAGGGCGTCGCTGTCGGATTCGAGCAGGTACTGGCGGATTTCCGGGCGAATGGTTTCTACGGCATAGCGGATGTTGCCCAGAATCGGGTAGTTGCGGCGCACCGAGTGCGGCACCTGGATCAGGTCGAAAATACCGATCAGGCTGAGTATCGCGGTGGCCAGGGTGAACGGCCAAAGCCACTCGTGGTGCAGGAACGGAAGGCTCAGAAGGGTGAACAGCACACAGCCGACAAAAAAGGCGTAACGGCTGAGAAGGGACAGGCTCATAGGCGATCCTTTAGGTCTTTACACGGTTGAATGGGTAGCGCTGTGCCGCGCCTTTTTTCGGCAAGACTTGTCGGGTCTCAAGCGCTCTGCGCCTGAAGGAAAATCGAAAACAGCTCGGACTGCGATTTGATCCCCAGTTTGCTGTAGATGTGTTTCTTGTGTACGCGCACGGTCTCGGCAGAAATCTCCAGTTTGCGCGCGATTTCCTTGCTGGAGCAGCCGCTGAGCATCAGCCGACCCACATCCAGCTCCCGGGCCGTCAATTGAGCACCGCGGCTTTGCTGCACCGAGGCCTCAAGCTGGGTGCGCCAGTCATTGAGCGGCGGTTGAGCGGCTACCGGTTCATGCTCGGCCGCAGGCTCGGCCAGCTCGAAGGGCAGACGCTGGCGCAGCAGCGCGGTCACCCACGGCTGGATCAGCGACAGCAAGGCGATCTGTTCGGCGCTGAAACGTGTGGTCGAGCCCAGCGACAGGCAAAGGGTGCGGTCGTTGTCGAGCTGGCAATTGAATTGGATTTCATCGGCGACGACATTCAGACGAAAGTATCGCTGGTAATACTCGGTCAGCTCGAAGTGCTCCGGCGCAACTTCCGCCAGGCGATACAAGCCGCTCTGCGAGCGCTCGCGGCTGGCGATATAGAAGGGGTCGAGCAGGTAAAGGCCCTTGAGGTAGTCCTGGAACAGCTGGTCGGGGCTGCCGTCTTCGCCGGGGGATTCGGCGAACACCAGCGGGCGCTGGCCAGAACTGAATTGCAGCACCACCCAGCTATCGAAACTGACGTACTGATTGAGCAGGCGCACCAGTTGGGCCCAGAAATTCGGCCGGTCCAGCGCTTCGATCAATTGCGCGACCGAGCGATGCCAGGCGATGTCCTGAAGTGCGATTGTCATTGATCTACCCCTAATGGGTTACTACAGCTGCGTAATACCCCGTTACACGTGCTGATGCGCATACTGCCCGCAGAGCCAAGGGTCAGGCCAGTACTTTGTGTGCTGATCGGCTACGCGGCTCATGTTTCAAAAAACGATAAGGAAAACCCATGAAGGTCGAATTCGCCCAATTGACGGGCCAGGACAATGGCACGAGCCATAACCTGAAACGTGCGCTGAATGCGATTGCCGCCTGCGCCAGCGACACCGCGCTGATCGTGTTCCCGGAAACTCACCTGATGGGCTTTCCTTCCAGTGACACCGTTGCCGATGTTTCCGAAGCGCTGGACGGCCCGACCGTTCAGGCCGTGCAGCAGGCCGCACGCGCGCGCAATGTGTCGGTGGTGATCGGCATGGCCGAAAACGACAATGGCCGCTTCTACAACACCACGCTGCTGATCACCCCTGAAGGCATCGCCCTGCGTTATCGCAAGACCCACCTGTGGGCCTCGGACCGGGGTGTGTTCTCGGCTGGCGACCGTTACTCGACGTGCCTGTGGAACGGCGTGCGGGTCGGCATGCTGATCTGCTACGACATCGAATTCCCCGAGTCGGCCCGGGCCTTGGCGCAACTGGGCGCCGAGCTGATCATCGTCACCAACGGCAATATGGACCCTTACGGCCCCACCCATCGCACCGCGATCATGGCTCGCGCCCAGGAAAACCAAGCGTTCGCGCTGATGGTCAACCGCGTGGGCGAAGGCGACGGCAACCTGGTGTTCGCCGGCGGCAGTGCGTTGGTCGACCCGTTCGGCACCTTGCTTCAGGAAGCCGGGCGCGAAGAATGCCAGTTCAGCGCCGAGCTGGACCTGACCCAGCTTGAAGCGGCGCGTCGCGATTATCGCTACCTGGACGACCAACGCCTGCGTCTGCCGGGCGAAGTGATCGAGCATGCCGATGGCGTGCGTGAGTTGTTGATCCCCCAAAACCAATAAAGCAGTGCCTGCCGGGCGTCGTTGCAGCGAGCGCCCGGCAGTTTCCAATTAAAAGAAACGCCTTTGTTCTGCCGAACTTTTCTCTGCCATAAAACCTATAAATTCGGAGTAGTCGCTCATGGCTCGTTTGCAACGCACCCTTTCGTTAGGGTCGGTGGTGCTGTTTGGCATCGCCTACATGACCCCCATCATCGTGCTCGGGACCTTCGGCATCCTTGCACAGTCCACCGGCGGCATGGTCCCGGCATCCTATCTGGCGGCTCTGGTGGCGATGTTCTTCACCGCCATGAGCTACGGTCGCATGGCCTCGGCGTTTCCGGTGGCAGGTTCGGCCTACAGCTACGTGCGCAAGGCGATCAGCCCCAAGCTGGGATTCATTGCCGGTTGGGCTGTGTTGCTCGATTACCTGTTCCTGCCGATGGCTATCTGGCTGATTGGTGCGGCGTACTTGGGTTCGGCGTTTCCGTCGGTGCCTCAGCCAGTGTGGGTATTGGCATTCATCGTCGTCACCAGTCTGATCAACATCGTTGGCCTGAAGCTGGCCAACGCCGTCAACGCCTTGCTGATGATCGTGCAATTTCTGGTGCTGGGTGCCTTCGTTGCGCTGTGCATCCACTACATCGGCGGTGACGCGAGCAAGCCGCTGTGGACTCTGACGCCGTTCTTCAACGGTGACATGCAGATGCCGCTGATCATGAGCGGCGCGGCGATTGCCTGTTACTCGTTTCTAGGCTTCGATGCAGTCAGCACCTTGACTGAAGAGACCAAGGACCCGCGTCGCACCATTCCAAAGGCAATCATGCTGATCACCCTGATTGGTGGTTTGATCTTCGTCGGCGTGTCGTACTTCGTGCAGCTGGCGCACCCTTCGGCGCAGTTCGAGAACGTCGATTCGGCAGCCTATGAAATCGCCCGCAACATTGGTGGCGATGTGTTCGTGACCCTCTTCCTCATCGGCCTGATCGTCGGTCAGTTCGCCTCGGGCCTGTCGGCTCAGGCCAGCGGTTCACGTCTGCTTTATGCGATGGGCCGTGATGGCGTGCTGCCCAAGTCGTTCTTTGCAGCCCTGAGCGAGCGCTTCGGCACCCCGGTCAACAGCATTTTGCTGTGCGCGGTGGTGGCCTTGCTGGCGCTGAAACTGGACGTAACCACCTCCACCTCATTCATCAATTTCGGCGCGTTCCTGGCGTTCAGCCTGGTCAACCTGTCGGTGATCTTCCATTACTGGATCGGTGGCGAGAAACGCGGCCTGCGCGAGCTGGTGCTGTTTCTGATCTGCCCGCTGATCGGCCTGGTGGCTGACCTGTGGCTGATGATCAGCCTGGACAAACTGGCGATCATCCTGGGCCTGAGCTGGCTGGTGCTGGGCTGCGTGTACCTGGCCTGGTTGACCGGCGGTTTCAGGCGCCAGCCGCCTGAGATGGACTTTCAAGAGGCGACCTGACGCTTGAATGGGGGCGCGCTGCGAGGGCGCGTCCCTTTGCCTGAGCGGCCCTCCCTTCGGTGGTGAGGATTTTGCGCCAACGTTATCGAGGGTCCAGCAGGGGCTTGCGCGCCTGGATCTCGGTGATCATCTGGAAAATCTCTTCCTGACCTTCCTCATTGCTGCTGCGGATCTGCTGCAGCACGTTGCGCTCCCTGGGCGACAAGGCAATGTAACCCCACTGGCAGGCCTGCAGCTCGAACGCCTCATCGCCGTTCACCGGGCGCGCGTTGTCGGCTGCATCGTTCAGGGCTTCAATCAGCGGCTCAAGCTTCTCGGCCAATACCTCGCTGTCGACAGGGCCTTCGCTGCCATTCACGAAACGCTCCAGATAATTCAGCGCGCTTCGGGCATCGACCAGCCGCATGTGGCCGGGGATGGACAGTTCATAGCGATCGATCAAGTGCATTGCACAACCTCCTGGTGGTGACGGTTCATTCCGTTCCCGACGGGCATCGGGGTGGGGCTTTTGACAACGGCGCGCACGTTAGCGGCACTGGTGGCCTGGGCAAAGATTTAAGTTGTAACTGTTACAAAAAAGTCGATGCCGACTTGTCAGATTTTTTGTCCGTTCACCCTGCATTCTGTCCATCGGACGCCCTTGGGACTGGACTAACGGCGCAAATTGCTTTTGACTCTGCGACCTGAAATCCAGGAGCCTCCCCCTTTGAAAAAGTCAGTCGCCATCGTTTTCGGTGGGCAATCCTCCGAGCATGAAGTGTCGTTGCAATCGGCGCGCAACGTGATCAATGCGATTGATCGCAACAACTACTACGTCACCCTGATCGGCATCGACAAGCAGGGCCACTGGCTGCGTTTCGACGAGCGCGATTACCTGCAGAACGCCACCGATCCTGCGCACATCAAGCTCAGCGAGTCGGGGCGCCTGCTGTCGCTGCTGCCGGGCGCCAAGGGCCCGCAGTTCATGGAAGTGCAAACCGGTCTGGATGTCCCGCGCATCGATGTGGTGTTCCCGCTGATTCACGGCAGCACCGGCGAAGACGGCGCGCTGCAAGGCCTGTTGCGCCTGCTCGACATCCCGTGCGTGGGCCCGGATGTGCTGGGGTCGGCGGTGTGCATGGACAAGGACGTGACCAAGCGCCTGTTGCGCGATGCCGGTATTGCCGTGGCGCCGTTCGCGGTGTTGCATCGCGGTGAATCGGTGGATTTCGTCAGCGTCTCGGCGCAACTGGGCCTGCCGCTGTTCGTCAAACCGGCCAGCCAGGGTTCGTCGGTGGGCGTGAGCAAGGTCACCGATGAGGCCAGCTACGCGGTTGCGATCAAACTGGCGTTCGAGTACGACAACAAAGTGCTGCTCGAGCAGGGCATCGTCGGCCGTGAAGTGGAGTGCGCCGTGTTGGGCAACCACGAGCCGCAGGTCAGCGTGTGCGGCGAAGTGGTCGCCAACGACGAGTTCTACGCCTACGACACCAAATACCTCAACGACGGCCAGGCACGCATCGCCATTCCGGCCGATCTGCCGACCGATCTGAGTGACCAAGTGCGCGAGGTTGCGCTGCAGGCCTATCGGGTACTGGGTTGCGCGGGGCTGTCGCGGGTGGACTTCTTCGTCACCGAGGCTCGGGAAATCATCATCAACGAGGTCAATACCCTGCCGGGGTTCACCTCTATCAGCATGTACCCGAAACTCTGGCAGGCCACAGGTCTTGGCTATCCGGAGCTGATTGATCGTCTGATCGGCCTGGCCCTTGAGCGCGCCGACGAAAACCGCGCGCTGAAAACCGAGGTGGTGTTGTGAAAGTCATCCGCATTGCCGCAGCGCTGTTGATCGGGGCCGATGGCCGGACCCTGCTGGTACGCAAGCGCGGCACTCAGGCGTTCATGCAGCCCGGTGGCAAGATCGACGCGGGTGAAACCGCTGCCGTTGCGTTGGTTCGCGAGCTGCACGAAGAGTTGGGCTTGGTTGTCACAGCAGGGCACGCACAGTTTCTCGGCGAATTTTCAGCCGTGGCAGCCAATGAGCCGGGATTTGAAGTGAACTGCCAGTTGTACCGACTTGACATCGATCAAGATGTGGTGCCCGCGGCAGAGATTGAGGAGATCGTCTGGGTGGATGCCGGAGACCTCGACCATTTGCATCTGGCGCCACTGACGCGGGACTCGATCCTGCCGTTGTATCGCGCGCTTCAGATCGCTTGATCCTGTCTGGATCTCACGGCTGATCAACCTGTGGGAGCGAATTCATTCGCGATACGAAGGTACATCCGATGGAGATTTATCGGCTGTACTGCCCTCTCGCGAATGAATTCGCTCCCACAGTTTAGATGCGTGCATGGCAGGGCTTCACCGCACCGCGCTAACCCCATCGAGCGTCGAAAACGACGTGTCCTTCGCCGTCAGCAGGAAATCGCGCATATACGGCGCATCCAGCATGTCCGCGCGAATCGCCGCATACAGTGTGGCGAACAGGCCTTTCTCACCCAGCCGCTTGGCCTTCACATAGCCCCGTGAGCTGTATTCATGCAGCGCCCAGTGCGGCATCCCACACACGCCGCGGCCGCTGGCCACAAGCTGCATCATCATTACTGTCAGCTCCGAGGTGCGAACCTGTGCGGGCTCGATGTCGGCGGGCTCCAGGAACCGCGTGAAGATATCCAGTCGATCACGCTCCACCGGGTAGGTGATCAGGGTTTCGCTGGCCAGATCCTCCGGCAGCACGAACGGCTTGCCCGCCAGCGGGTGCTGGTTGGCGACCGCGAGCATGGCTTCGTAGGTGAACAGCGGCACGTAGGTAATGCCCGGCAGATCCACCGGGTCGGAGGTCACCACCAGATCCAGGTCACCACGGGCCAGCGCCGGCAGGGGGGCGAAGGCGAAACCGGACGCCAGGTCCAACTCCACCTCCGGCCACGCATCACGGAACTGATCGATGGTCGGCATCAGCCACTGGAAGCAGCTGTGACATTCGATCGCCATGTGCAGACGCCCCGCGACGCCCCCGGCCAGACGCGAGATGTCACGTTCGGCGTTGCGCAGTTGCGGCAGCACCGAATCGGCCAGCTGCAGCAAACGCAGCCCGGCGCTGGTGAAGCGCACGGGTTTGGTCTTGCGCACAAACAGCGGCATGCCCATGCGCTCTTCCAGTTCCTTGAACTGGTGGGACAGGGCGGATTGGGTCAGGTGCAGCCGGTCAGCGGCGTCGACCAGACTGTCCGCCTCGCGCAGGGCATGCAGGGTTTTCAGATGGCGTATCTCAAGCACCGGAGCGCTCCATGAATAAATTTTGTGATCAACACGAAAACAATGAGTTTGTCTCATGTCGGGGTCAGTGTCGACAATGGCGCCATATTTTGTAGGAGACCTCATCATGGCTTTGGCCCAGAACCTCGGATTTGCGCGCATCGGCGCTGATCGTGAATTGAAGAAAGCCCTCGAAGCCTGTTGGCAGGGCGATACCACAAACGGCTTCACGGCCCCAGCATTCACTCAGGATCAGCGCTTGCAACTGAGCTGGGAACAGCTGTTCGACGATGTGAAGCAAGCCCGCGCGCTGGGGCATCAGGTTCAGCCAGTGATCATCGGCCCGCTCACCTACCTGTGGCTGGGCAAGGCCTTGGGCGACAGCTTCGACAAGCTTGAACTGCTCGACCGGCTGCTGCCGATCTACGGAGAGCTGCTCGGGCGTCTGGCCGAGCAGGGCGTTGAGTGGGTGCAGATCGATGAGCCGATCCTGAGCCTGGAGCTGCCACAGGGCTGGAAAAACGCCTTCGAGCGCGCCTACCACAGCCTGCAATACTCGCCGCTGAAAAAGCTGATCGCGACCTACTTCGGCGGCCTGGGCGCCAACCTCGGTCTGGCGGTGTCTCTGCCGGTGCACGGCCTGCACGTCGAGCTGCTGAGCGCGCCCGAGCAAGTGCCGACGCTGCTTGACCGCCTGCCAACCTACAAGGTGCTGTCGTTGGAGGGGGTCAATGATCGCACCGTCCAAGGCTGTACTCGGGAGGCGGCGAACGAGCTGCTTCGCGAAGCGCAACTGCGGTTTGGCGAGAACCTGTGGGTCGAGGGTTCGGGCTCATTGCTGCACAGCCCGATCAGCCTGAACGCCGCGTAAACACCGGTTGGCATCCGCACATTCTCTTCCGAATGCAGTTGAATCCCGGTGGGAGTGAATTCATTCGCGAAACGAAGGTACATCCGAAGGGGATTCATCGGCTGTACTGCCCTCTCGCGAATGAATTCGCTCCCACAGAAATCCCCGGTCGCTGCGAAGTGCAAGGCCAGACCTGGATTCAACTGTGGGAGCGAATTTATTCGCGAGACTTTGGTACAGGCGACAGAAATGTGGCGAATGTACCGACCAAT